>CAZVLI010000262.1:0-6015 GCA_964627965.1 uncultured Rhodospirillales bacterium | reverse complement strand
TACACTCTTTCCCTAATCGCACTACACCCGACAGCGCCGGTTCATTGATCCGCGCCACCAGTTCGTCATTCAGGGCCAGCATCCGGCGTGCGTGATCCAGAATGCGTTCGCCGTCGGCGGTCAGCGCCAGATGACGCGGACTGCGCTGCAGCAATCTGACGCCGAGACGTTCTTCCAGGCGCTTGATCTGCAGGGACACCGCCGACTGCCCACGCAGCAGCCGCTCCGCCGCCGCTGAGAACCCGCCGCAATCGACGACGGCGACGAACGCGCGTAGCAGGTCGATTTCGATGTTTGACGACATGAGAGGGACGTTCAGCGTATATAAATTGTGATGATCAATAGTTACGCGCTGAATAATCAATTTCAACAATCGACCGTCACCCGCTACGTCTCCGGTGTCCCAGACGCGGAGCCAGAAACATGAACATGCAAACGCAACTCGCCCACGCCCTGCCGAGCCAGTACACGTCGGCCGCCACCGATCCGGTGCCCGTGACCATCGCCGTCGGCGACGGTATCGGCCCGGAAATCATGCAAGCCAGCCTCAAGGTGCTGCTCGCCGCCGGCGCGCGACTTTCGGTGGAGCCGATCGACATTGGCGAGCGCGTCTATCGCGCGGGGAACACGGCCGGCATCGATGCCTCGGCCTGGGACAGCCTGCAGCGCACCAAGGTGTTCTACAAAGCGCCCATCACCACGCCGCAGGGCGGCGGCTACAAGAGCCTCAACGTCACGGTCCGCAAGTCCCTCGGTCTGTTCGCCAACATCCGTCCGTGCGTCACCTACGCGCCGTTCGTCGCCACGCGCCATGCCGGAATGAACGTGGTCATCGTCCGTGAGAACGAGGAAGACCTATACGCGGGCATCGAGCACCGGCAGACCGACGAGGACTACCAGTGCCTCAAGTTGGTATCGCGGCCAGGGTGCGAGCAGATTGTCCGCTACGCCTTCGAGTACGCCCGTGCGCACGGCCGTCGCAAGGTCACCTGCTTCAGCAAAGACAACATCATGAAGCTGACCGATGGGCTGCTGCACCAGGTCTTCGCCGAGGTGGCCGCCGAGTATCCGGAACTCGAGCACGATCATCTGATCATCGATATCGGCGCGGCCCGCCTTGCCGATAGCCCGACGGACTTCGACGTCATCGTCACCTCGAACCTCTACGGCGACATCATCAGCGACATCGCCGCCCAGATCGCGGGGTCCGTCGGCCTCGCGCCCTCGGCCAATATCGGCGCCCACGGCGCGATGTTCGAAGCCATTCATGGCTCGGCACCGACACTTGCCGGCCAGGACGTCGCCAATCCCTCCGGCCTGCTGCTCGCCGGCGCCATGATGCTCAATCACATCGGCCAGCCGGATGTGGCGGAAGAGGTGCACAACGCCTGGCTCAAGACCATCGAGGACGGTATCCACACCGCGGATATCTTCACGCCGGGACTCTCGCGTCGCGAGGTCGGCACAATGGCCTTCGCCGATGCGGTCATCGAACGCCTTGGTCACCACCCGAGCCGGCTCCGCGCCGCCGCGTACACCGACGATGTCCGGCCTGTCGCCGTGCCGACACCAACGCGACAGGCGGCGGAGCCGAAGACGCTGGTCGGGGTCGACGTGTTCGTCCAATCGAGGGCGCCGGTCGAAGTCCTCGCCGCGCGCGTCGAAGGCGCCATGAGTTCGTCGCTCGAACTGGCGATGATCACCAACCGCGGCGTGAAGGTCTGGCCCAACGGCCTGCCCGAAACGTTCTGCACCGATCATTGGCGCTGCCGGTTCACGGCCCGGCCGGGCAAGCAGTTCAACAAGGCGATGATAATCGATCTCCTGCGCGGCCTCGCGCTCGCCGGTGTCGATTTCATCAAGACCGAGCACCTCTACGACTTCAGCGGGAAGCCGGGCTACTCGTTGGGCCAGGGCCAATAGGGAACGGGGGGCGGCGCGAGCGATCACGCGCCGCCCCTCCTTCTCGCTTCCGGCATCGTTGTCCGGCAATCGCCACTCCCCATTTGCCACCCCCCTCAACGTCGGCCACATCGCAACTGATCGCGCGACGCCGTGCTACCGTCGCAAGGCAGGACTGTCGGTACGGAGAGGGGTGCACTGTGGCGACGTTTCGGGAACTGGTGCAGAGCGAGCGACCGCTGGTGCTGCCCGGCGCGCATGACGCGATCAGCGCCCGGCTGATCCAGCAGGCCGGTTTCAAGGCCTACTTCATCGGCGGCTTCCCGCTGGTCGGCGCGCGCTACGGCGTGCCGGACATCGGCCTCATGGCGCTCGGCGAGATCGGCGCCGGCATCCGCGACACCATGGCGGCCTGCGACCTGCCGGTGCTGGTCGACGCCGACAACGGCTACGGCGACGTGAAGACCGTCGTCCACGTCATCAACTTCTACGAGCGGTTGGGCGCCCAGGCGGTGTTCTTCGAGGATCAGGTCTCGCCCAAGCGCTGCGGCCACATCGCCGGCAAGCAACTGCTGGACTCGGCGCAGATGGAGGCCAACATCCGCGCGGCGGCCGAGAACCGCCTGAACCCCGACACCTTCATCATCGCCCGCACCGACGCGCGCGAGGTCTTCGGCATGGACGAGGCGCTGCGGCGCGGCGAGCGCTATGCCCGCGCCGGCGCCGACGGCCTGTTCATCGAGGCACCGACCAGCCTGGAGGAGATGGCGCGGATCGGCAGCACTTTCGACGTGCCGCAGCTTGCCAACATGCTGGAGGGCGGCCGCACCCCGATGCTGCCGCCGGCGGAGCTGGAGCGGATGGGCTTCCGCATCGCCATCTACGGCATCTCGGCGCTGATGCACGCGGTCCAGGCCATGCAGGACGTCTTCGCCAAGCTGGCGCGGGGCGACGTGTCCTTCGCCGGCGGCGGCGTCGGGTTCGAGGCGTACAAGTCGATCGTCGGTTTCGAACGCTGGAGCGAGATCGAGGACCGCTATCAGCCGCGGGAGAGCGGCCCGGATTGAACCACCGTCAACGCGCTTGTCATTTGAGCCGGCGGCGCTTTCGGGTTACGCGGAGAACATGCTCGACGCGACCTTGCGCAAGGTGATCGATCCGCCGCTGAACGTGACCGGCGTGCGGCTGGCGCGTCTCGGCGTGCAGGCGAACTGGGTGACGCTGGCGGGCTTCGCCATCGGCCTGGCGGCGATCCCGGCGCTGGCGACGCAGAACTACGCGCTGGCGCTGGCGGCGATCCTGGCCAACCGCCTGATGGACGGACTCGACGGCGCCGTCGCGCGCGCCAACGGCGGCACCGACTTCGGCGGCTTCCTCGATATTGTCTGCGACTTCATCTTCTATTCCGGCGTGGTGTTCGGCTGCGCGCTGGCACACCCGGAGAATGCGACAGCCGCCGCGTTCCTGATCTTCTCGTTCATGGGGACGGGCGCGTCGTTCCTGGCCTACGCGGCCATCGCCGCGCGCAAGGGCGTCACCACCGAGGCGCGAGGCATCAAGGCGATCTATTATCTCGGCGGTCTGACGGAGGGCACCGAGACGATCGCGGTGCTATGCCTGTTCTGCATCTGGCCGGCCGGCTTCGTGCCGGTGGCCTACGTGTTCGGCGCGCTCTGCTGGCTCACGACCGCCAGCCGCTTTCACAGCGCCTGGCGGACGTTCGGGTGAGCCGCCGCAGCAATCAGACCTTGTAGGTCTTGGTCGCGGCCGAGGCGACTTTCTGGGTGGTCGACGCCGCCGCCGCGTCGCGCACCTTCTGAACCGCCGGCAGCAGCAGGCCGATACCGCCCTTGGCCTCTTCCAGCTCGGTCTCGGTCAGCTCGACGGTCTCTTGCTCGGTCTTCTTCGACTTGGCCATGTGATCCCCCTATGGATGGGCGTTGCGTTAACCATAAGGTGGCGCGAATCCGGCGCCGCTGCCAGTGACAACAATCACCCGAGGCGTCGATCAGTAGTCGGTTTCGTCGTCGCAGGTCGACGCGAAGCTGCTCGGCTGATCGGCATCGCGCGCCATCGAGGCGATCGAGACCTCGTAGCCCCACAGCCGGCGCACCTGGTCGAGCACCTTGTCGCGCGACTTCGGGTCGAGCGGCACGCCGTTACGGGTGGAGTGGCGCAGCCGCAGATGCCGGTTGCCACGCAGATCGACGTCCATCACCTCGATGTCCGGCTCGGTGAGCGCGATGTCGTAGCTCTGCGCCAGCTGCTGCCGCACGCGCTTGTAGCCGCGCTCGTCATGGATGCCGGTGACGGTGTAATGCGGGTCTTCCTCGTCGTCGGCGATGGCGAACAGGCGGAACTCGCGCATCAGCTTCGGCGACAGGTATTGCTGGATGAACGACTCGTCCCGGTAGTTCGCCCAGGCGTCGCGCAGTACCTCGCGCCAATCGTCGCAGCCGGCGATGTCGGGGAACCACTGCGCGTCCTCCTCGGTCGGCGCCTCGCAGATGCGGCGGATATCCTGCATCATCGAGAAGCCGAGCGCGTACGGATTGAAGCCGGAGAACCGCTTGTCGTCATAGGATGGCTGGGTGATGACGTTGGCGTG
Source organism: uncultured Rhodospirillales bacterium (assembly GCA_964627965.1). GTDB lineage: Bacteria > Pseudomonadota > Alphaproteobacteria > JAVKFY01. The sequence goes on along the minus strand of CAZVLI010000262.1, from coordinate 1,505 downwards.
GCTGGACAGGATCTCCAGCATCGGCCCCTCGCCGATCAGCCCCTGATCGAACAGCTTGTTGGTGATGTAGTAGTGGACGAAGGTCGCGCAGCCCTCGTTCATCACCTTGGTTTGCTTCTGCGGCAGGAAGTACTGCGCCACGTTGCGCACGATGCGAAGCACCTCGCGCTGCCACGTCTCCAGCACCGGCGAGTGCTTCTCCAGGAAGTAGAGCAGGTTCTCCTGTGGCAGCTTGAGCTGCAGCTTGCGCTTGGCCAGCGCCTCCTCGTCGGCGTCGATCTCGGCCGCGTCGTCGCGGCGCGGCAGCGTGCGCCAGATGTCGGAGAAGGTCCGCTCCTCGTAGTCCTCGCGCTCGCGCTGCTTGCGCTTCAGCTTCTCCTCGTTGAGCTTCGGCGGGCGGCGATAACGGAACACGCCCTGGTCCATCAGCGCGTGCGCGGCGTCCAGCGTCGCCTCGACGGCAGCCATGCCGTGTCGCTCCTCGCACCAGGCGATGTAGTCGCGCGCGAACTCCAGGTAGTCGAGGATGCCCTCCGCGTCGGTCCACTGCCGGAACAGGTAGTTGTTCTTGACGAAGTGGTTGTGGCCGAAGGCGGCGTGCGCCATCACCAGCGTCTGCATCGCCATGGTGTTCTCTTCCATGTTGTAGGAGATGCAGGGGTTGGAGTTGATGACGATCTCGTAGGCGAGCCCGGTGTAGCCCTTGCGGTAGAGCTGCTCGTCACGCACGAAGTGCTTGCCGAACGACCAGTGCTTGTACATCAGCGGCATGCCGATGGAGCTGTAGGCGTCGAGCATCTGCTCCGACGAGATCACCTCGATCTGGTTCGGGTAGACGTCGAGCCCGAGGTCGTCGAGCGCGATCCGCTCGATCGCCTCGTAGGTGCGCCGCATGGTGTCGAAGGTCCATTCGGAGCCGTCGTACAGCAGGCGGGGCCGGGTCGGCAGGTCAGCGTCTGGCATCGGACTTCGCGAACAGTTCACGGAACACGGGATAGATGTCGGCCGGCCGGGCAATCCGCTTCATCGCGAAGTTGCTCCAGTTCTCGGCCACGCTTCGGTAGGCGCGCCACAACGCCGCGCCGTACTCGGGGTTGCCGAAGATCTCGGTCTCGCGCTCGTCGAGGATCTCGACATAGGCGTAGTACTGACAGACCGGCATGATCACTTCGTTCAGCATCGCCAGGCAGCGCGCGTCATCGCCGGAGTGGTTCTCGCCATCCGACGCCTGCGCCGCGTAGATGTTCCACTCGCGCGTCGGGTAGCGTTCCTTGACGATCCGGCGCATCTCGTCGAGCGCGGTGGAGACCACCGTACCGCCGGTCTCGCGGCTGTAGAAAAAGGTCTCCTCGTCGACCTCCTTCGCTTCGTGCGTATGGCGCACGAACACCACCTCGGTCTTGTCGTAGCGCCGCGACAGGAACAGGTGCAGCAGCACGAAGAACCGCTTCGCCAGGTCCTTCTCGCGCATCCCCATCGAGCCGGAGACGTCCATCAGGCAGAAC
>CAZVLI010000261.1:0-6056 GCA_964627965.1 uncultured Rhodospirillales bacterium | reverse complement strand
CAGGCCGCCCGTCAGGGTGTTAAAGGCACGACCCTTGGCGCTTCGGTAGCGTCAAACCGGAGCGGTCACGCCGCGTGACGCAAGGCTCTGAGGGCGCATAGCTCAGTTGGTAGAGCAGCTGACTCTTAATCAGCGGGTCCAAGGTTCGAGTCCTTGTGCGCCCACCAAATCTCCAAGCAAATTCAATGGATTGACGGTGGATCGTCTCGGCGGCGCCGGGTCTGCGTTCGCAGGATTGCGCCTGGGCTTCACTGGGGCTTCGGCTGCCGGCAACTCGCTGGCGCGATATGGGCGGCAGCTCTGAGAGCATGAAGAACGCCCGCGAGGGCGTGGTGAGCGCCTACCGGCGCCGAGATCGCCGAGCGAAGCCGACAGGGCGACATCGACTTGATGAGCGTCGCGCCAAGAGGTTGGGTTGACTGGGATGCAGCCCGTGATGTTCGGCGACGCGGCCACGGCTGCGAGCTTCATCGGCCGGCAATGTTGCCAGCTGGCTTGCGTCCCTGCCGGGTGTGCGCGCGGATTCCGGCCTGAGCTCCGGTCGCTGCCGGCGGTTTCGACGGGTGGAGCAATCCCTAGTGGCGCGTCCTTAGGCGGTGGCACCCCCACCCCGTACACCCCCACCTGGCGAAAGACCGGTACTTCGGTGCCGGCTACGGGCAACGTGCACCGCGGCTCGTCCCTTCGTTCGTCTGCTTTCGTTTCATACGAGCAACCGTTGCGCCGGGCACAATAGATGGCGCGCGTTCTAGGCTTCCAAAACGGCGCTGCGGCCGTCCTTGCGCGTAAGCGCGATGTCAGCGGCTGCCGTGTGGCCGTCTTCGCCTTTGCCAGCAATAGTGACGATGATATGCATTCCCGGCAGTTGGTCCGATTGCTTCATTGAGCTTCTTAAGCAACATCGGTTAGGTTGACCCGGTTCGGGGTGGGACGTGCGCAGGTTGCGTGGTGTCATGAGATATTCGGGGGCTGGGATCGCGACGGCGACCGCATTGGTCGTCATCTTGTCGTCGGTGGCCATCGCACAGGATCAGGACGAAGCGGCGAAGGCGCCCAAGCTGGGCGGCTTTTTCGTCGATCCGCGCCTGGTCGTGACCGAGCGCTACGACGACAACATCTTCTCGACCCGCAACGACAAGACGCGCGACTTCGTCACCGTGGTCGCGCCGAGCGTGACGGCGGAACTGGACACCGAGCGGCACGCGCTGTCGTTCGAGGCTGGCGCGGAGCTCGGGCGCTATGCCGAGTTCGACGACGAGGACTACGAGGACTGGTACGTCGGCGGCGACGGCCGCATCGACCTGGCGCCCGGCACCTTCCTTTTCGGCGGGATCCGGCACGACGCCGACCATGAGGAGCGCGAGTCGCCCGACGATGTCGCCGGCGCGGAGCCGACCGAGTTCACCAGCACGCGGGCTTATGCCGGTGCGGCGATCAGGGCGGACCGGCTACGTGTCCGGGTCGGCGCGACCGCCGTCCGCCTCGATTTCGACGATGTGCCGGCCGGCGGCGGCGCGATGATCAACAACGACGATCGCGACCGCGACACGTATGAGATCGGCGGCCGGATGACCTATCTGGCGGCGCCTGGCCTGCAACCGTTTGTGCAAGGGCTGGCCGATGTCCGGCGCTACGAAGACGGACGCGACGACTTCGGCTTCAACCGGGATTCGGCCGGCTTCACCGCTGCGGCCGGCCTAGGCCTCGGCTTTGCCGGCGGCGTCGAGTTGGAACTGCTGGCCGGTATCGCCCAGCAGAACTATGAAGACCGGGCGCTCGAAGACGTTACGGTGCCGGATGTTGGGGCGACGCTATTGTGGCCGGTCGGACCCGATACGACGGTGGAGGCGAGCCTCGATCGCACCATCGAGGAAACCACGATCCCGCTGGCCTCCGCCTACGTGCGCACCGCCGGCAATGTGCGCCTGGAGCACCGACTGCGGGCCGACCTGAACGCCACGGCGACGTTGAACTATTCCTCGAACGACTATCGCGGCATTCGGCGCACCGACCATGTGGTGAGCGGCGGCCTCGCGTTGCGGCACTACCTGACCCCGCTGATCTTCCTCGGCGCCGACTATGCCTTCGTGCAGCGCGATTCCAACGTGCCGGGCGCCGACTACGACAATCACCTGCTGTTCGCCCGTGCCGGCGTGCAGCTGGTACCGGCCTACGACGACGATGACCTTCAGGGTGCCGGCCCGTTCGGCGCTGGCGGCCTGTCCGGCTTCTACGTTGGCGCGCAGGCAGGCATCGACGGGTTGCGCTCTGCGATCAACGGACCGCGCCGGGGTGGCGCACTCGTCGCCGATTTCGGCGATCACGGCCTCGTCGGTGGGCTGTTCGCCGGCTACGAGTTCGACTTCGACCGCTGGCGCCTGGCCCTGGAACTGGAAGGCGAAGGCGCCGATACGGAATGGGAGCACGCGCGCAGCCCTGGCGGTCGGGTGTTCTCGGTGGCCAAGAACCACACCTACGGCGGCGCCCTGCGCCTTGGCCGGGTCTTCCCAGGCGGCGCGGTCTTCTACGGGCGCGCCGGGCTGGTGCTGAGCGAGTTCGAAAGCGACTACGTGAGCGGACCGACGATCGTCCACCAGACCGACACAGAGGCTGGTCTGCGCGTCGGTACGGGCGTCGAGCTGCCCCTCGGCGGTGGCGCGGCGTTGCGCCTCGACTATACCTACACGGCTTACGAGGATTTCAATGTCTTCGTGGGGACAGCGCGCGAAAACTACGCCAACAACGAAACGCTGCTGCGCGCGGGTCTCGCTTATCGATTTGGACGTCCGTCTGCCCCTGAACCGGTTGGGCATCGGTTCGACGGATTCTATGCCGGGGCACAAGGCGGCTACGGCACGCTTGGTAGTGAGAATGTGGGGCCACGTGCTGCCCCCAGCATCCTTACGGCTGACCGGGCGGGTCATGGCACCACTGGTGGTGGATTCGTCGGGTACGGCGCGCGCTTGGCGAACTTCTACGTCGGTCTCGAAGCGGAGGTCGAGGCGGCGGATGCCAACTGGGACATCGACCGCGATACCACGCGACGTGTTTACACGGTCGATAAGCAGTGGAGCATCGGCGCCAGCGCCCGCGCCGGCCTGATCGTGAACGATTCCGCGCTGGTCTATGGCCGCGTGGGCGCCAATCGCACGCGTTTCGATACGCGTTACATCTTCGCCGGCGCAACTTTCGATCAATCCGACAGCGTGACCGGCTTGCGTGTCGGCGGCGGGATCGAAGTCGCGGCGACCGATCACGTCTTTGTCCGGATGGACTATACCTATACGGACTACGAGGCGTTCGACGTGAACTATGTCGCTGCCAGCGACAACTTCGATAACGCAGAGAGCCTGTTCCGCGTCGGCGCGGGCTACCGCTTCTAAAAGATATATAAAAAACACTATGAATTGACTCGGATCAAACGACGTAGCCAATCGAGTACCTATGTTGAGGGCATCCACACCCGTTCCAATCCGTGGGAGCCCGGAACATGTTCAAAGCAGAGATCACGTCACTGAACAGGCTGTTGCTCGCGAGCGCAGCTGCCCTTGCCATCGTCGCTGTCCCCGTCGCGCTTCACGCGCCGTTCGATGGCGGCAAGCAGGCCTTTGCCGCGGCGCATGCCCAGAAGGGCAAGGGTGCCGGCAAGATGGGCGGCAAGCAGGGCGCCGGCGCCGGTCAGTTCAAGGGTCTCGGCAAGGGCCAGAGCCTTGAGGACACGATCTTCCGCTCCGGCGGTGTTCGCGGCGGCAACCGTAGCCTGCTTGAAACCTCCGACGACGACGGTGACGATTCCGATCGGCCCGCGTGGGCCCAGGGCAACCGCGACCTGAACCCGCACGCGCAGGGCGGCGGCCAGCCGGAAGGCGCGGGCGTGAAGAAGGGCGACCTGTACGGCGACCTTTACGTCATTCTGCGCAACGATAACGGTGAGCCGATCCTGACGCCGGAAGGCTGGGTGCAGCCGGTCGACGCCGACGGCAACCTGATTCCGCTCAACGAGGAAGGCGAGGTCGATCCGCAGTACGAAGACCTGCTGATCGAGGTCGAGTTCGGCCGCCTGAGCATTGCCCGCGCGCCCTCGAAGGTGATCGAGCATGCGTTGAACGAGGCTTTGGCCACGATCTACAGCGCGGACTCACTGAAGCTGGACGCAGCCGGCCGCCTGGTCGCGGTGCTGCCCGACGGCACCGAGAAGACCATCGACTCGCCGCTGGAGAACCTGGCGCTCTACGAGGCACTGATGGTCAACGGCGAACTGCCGGGCGTGGTGCTGCCGGCATCGACCATGGACATGGCCGCATCGTTCCTCGGCGGCGCCGCGGACAAGACCGGCGAGCTGACGATCGACACGGTCGTGTATCTGAACTCGGTGCTGGGCATCAACGTGATCGACGGCAACACCACGACGTACTTCGACTTCTCGACGTACATCTACGATCGGTCTTCGGTGTTCACCGGGACGGTCACCTACCTCCAGGATGACGACGGCGACGGTACGTACGAGCCGGTGACCGAGTCGATCATGGACGCGGTCTTTGACGGCACGAACTACGTCAGCAAGGACGGCGGCGTCGATGGCTTTGCTCAGGCATCCGACGACGCCCGTGCGGTGATCGAGTTCACCCACGAGATGCTGGTCCCGACGGCGACCAACTGAGGATCGGGCAAGGCGGCGTGGCGGATTCCCGTCACGCCGCCTCCCTACTCGGTAACTCAACATGACCAGTGGCATCACTTGGGCCTCGCGGCGTGCGCTCCTCGGCACCGCTGCGGCGGCTCTTCTGCTGACCGTGTCAGGGCTGGCGTTCGCGGCCGACGATCACGACAGCAGCTCCCACTCCGGCAAGGGCGGCAGCAAGGGACCCGCGGCGGCGCACGGCGCGAAGAAAGGGAAGGGCCGTCACGTCAGCCCGTCCGACAGTGATTCCAAGCATGGCGGGCTGGAAGACAAGGTGTTCCGCGGCAAGGACGCCGGGAGCCACGACGACCCGGATCACGAGCACGACGACGACAAGCACGCCGACGGCGAAGAGCACGACGACAAGCAGCACGACAGCGACACGCATGCCGACAAGGACAGCCACGACAGCGACAAGCATGCGGACGGCGACGACCACGATCACGACGACTCCGATCATGACGACAAGGATCACGAGGGCGGCAAAAAGGGCCAGATGAAGGGCCGGCCGACCGGCAAGAGTTCCTGAAACGTCAACCGATTGGACACGCGAACGATTGATCGCAGAGCGTCTATGGCCATGACCGGGGCCGTCATTGCGGCGTGCTGCTGGCATCCCGGCCATGGCCCGGGGCCAGCGCATGAAGGACGACGACGTGCCGATCTTCGGCCATCAGATGATGACCGAGCAGGAGCGGCTCGAAGACCGAGATCGCATTCGTAGGGCGTAGCCGACGACTGTCTCAGCGTTGCCCGGCGGGGCCGCCCTGGCCAGGATGTCTTAAGGAGGCGTTCCGGCGGTTCGTCATATCGGGGCCTCCGGTACTCCGTGCTCGGTCCGGTCGGACCTCAGCCCGTCTCCGCGATCGCGCGGTCGATGGCGCCGGCGAGCTTGCTCGCGATCGTATCCACCTCAGCTTCGGTCACGATGTAGGGCGGCGCCAGAAGGACGTGATCGCCGAACTGACCGTCGACCGTGCCGCCCATGGGATAGACCATCAGGCCGTCGGCTATCGCCTCGCGCTTGATGCGCTGGTTCAGCTTGGCGGACGGATCGAACGGCGCCTTGGTGGCGCGATCGGCGACCAACTCGACGGCGCGGAACAGGCCGCGCCCACGGATATCGCCGACATGCGGGTGGTTGCCTAGGCGGTCGTGCAGCATCCGGTCGAGCGCCTCGCCCATCTGCCGCACGTTGGCGAGCAGATCATCGTCCTCGATCCGGCGTTGCACGGCGAGCGCGGCGGCGCAGGCGACAGGGTGCGCCATGTAGGTATGCCCGTGCATGAAGGTGCCGGAGCCCTCGACGATGGCGTTGAAGATCTTGTCGGTGCACAGGACCGCGCCGATGGGCTGGTAGCCGGCCCCCAGCCCC
>CAZVLI010000260.1:0-6078 GCA_964627965.1 uncultured Rhodospirillales bacterium | reverse complement strand
GGATGCGTCAGATGGACAGCGCGCTGGAAGCCTTCGGCCGGCACGAGGAACGGCTCCAGAAGCTTTCATTGCGTCCGTCGGAATATGTGAAGCGCCAGGTTCGGGTGACGCCCTATCCGGTGGAGGACGTCGGCTGGATCATGCGCGAGGCCGGGCCGGAGACCTGCCTGTTCTCCTCCGACTACCCGCACGTCGAGGGTGGCCGGAACCCGATCAAGCGGTTCGAGAACAGCCTCGCAACGACGGAAGAGGCGGACAAACGCCGTTTCTATTGCGACAACTTCGTCGGCCTGATGGGCGCCGGCCTGACCTGACCCCAACCGACCGGGAACCCACGATGCGATTCTTGCTGGCGACGATCCTGATCAGCTTGATGCCGGCGACGGCGCAGGCGATCGATGAGTTCGAGGCGCACGACCGCTACGTGCAATGCTTTGCCAAGGCATCGCAGGACCTGATGCCGTCGTGGTGTCACAACTCGGACCAGCTTGCCAATTTCGCGCACCAGGCCTGCCTGCAGGAGGCCGTCGTGGTGCAGGAGACCGCCAAGGTCCGAAAACCGAAACAGGCACTGCAGAATGCCCAGCTCAGCGCGCAGCTGGTGATGTACGACCTGCTGCGGTCCTACAAGGCGAACCCCGGCTGCGACAGGTAGCCGTTACGCCGCGATCCTGACCGGCAGCGCGGCGAAACCGCGAAGGAAGTTGGAGTAGACGCGCTCGCCGGGTCCGACAACCTCGATACGCATGTCGCGATCAAGGATCTCCTCCCACAGGATGCGGAGCTGCAACGCCGCCAGCCGGTCGCCGACGCAGCGGTGCACGCCGATGCCGAAGGCCATGTGCCGACGCGCGTTCTCGCGGTCGGCCAGGAAACGCTCCGCGTCGGGGAAGACGGCCTCGTCGCGGTTCGAGGAGACGTACCACAACACCACTTTGTCGCCCTTGGCGATGTGCTGGCCGGCCAGTTCGGCGTCGGCCAGTGCGGTCCGGCGCATGTGCACCACGGGCGTCTGGTAGCGGATCATCTCCTGCACCATGGTCGGGATCAGCGAGCGGTCGGCGCGGACCTTCTCCAGCTCCTGCGGATTGTCATGCAGGGCCACGAGACCGCCCGACATGGAATTCCGCGTGGTGTCGTTGCCACCGACGATCAGCAGGAACAGCGTGCCGATGAATTCCTCGCGATCCATGTCCTTGGTCGCGTCGGCGTTGGCCAGCATGGTCATCAGGTCGAAGCCGTCGCCGCCGACGCGCTCGTGCCACATCGGCGCGAAGGCATCGGCCATGCTTTGCAGGACGGCGAACCGTTCCGCCTCGGTCTTCACCGGCGGGTTCTCGGCGTTGAGGTTGGCGGTGGCGATGTCGGACCAGCGGATGAGCTGCCGGCGGTGCTCCTGCGGGAAGTCGAACATCGTCGCCAGCATCATGCCGGTGAGCTCGGTGGAGACCAGGTCGACCCAGTCGAACACCTCGCCGCGGGGCAGCGTGTCGAGCACCGCCGCGGTGCGCTCGCGGATCAGGTGCGAGAAGCCCTCCAGGCTGGAACGGTTGGTGGTCATCGGCGCGACCGCGCGGCGCCGACCGGTGTGTTCCGGCGGGTCCATCAGCAGGAAGCTCGGCCGGTCCTGGTCCTTGTCGATGTCCTGCACCTGAATGCCGCCGAGGTCGGCACGGTTGGAGTAGGTCGCGGTGTCGAGCTCGACCTGCTCGGTCAGCGCGTAGTCGACGACGCTCCAGTACGGGCCGTAGAGGCTGTCACTGCAGCGGTGCAGCGGACCGGCATCACGCAGTCGCGCGAACACCGGCTGCCAGGTGTCGTCCCGGTAGAGCGCGGGATCGGCAACGTTGACGTCGAGGACCTCAGCCACGGCCGAAAGCCTTCAGGCGTTCTTCCAGATCCGGCCCGCGACCCGGCGAATGCCGCCGCTCGAACCGCAGTCCCTCGGCGAGCGACAGGCCGTCGCCGCCCCGCACCAGCATCTTGTCGGCGCGCAGCGTGTGCCAGGAATTCGCGACGATCTGGTCGGCCAGATCGAAGGTGCGGTCCATCAGTTCGGCCGACGGCACGCACATGTTCGCCAGGCCGATGGCGGCGGCCTCCTCGCCGGAGAACGGCCGTCCGGTGAACATCATCTCCTTGGCCTTGGCTTGGCCGACACGGCGCGGCAGGCGCTGGCTCATGCCCCAGCCCGGCGCCATCGCCCACTTGCCGTGCGTGTCGGCGAACTTCGCGTCGTCGGCGGCGACGATCAGGTCGCAAGCCAGGATCAGCTCCAGCGCGCCGGTGTAGCAGTGGCCACGCACGGCGCCGATCACCGGTTGCGGCAGCGCCTCCAGCGCTTCCACCGTCTCGGCCTGGAAGTACTTCGACGGCGGCACGGCGCCGGCCTGGATCGCCTTCAAATCGTTGCCAGCGGAGAAGGAGCGACCGGCACCGGTGAGCACCACCGCCCCGACGGTTTCCGTCGCCTCGGCCAGCGCGTCGACGTGCGCGCGCAGCTCGACGAAGAGGTCCGGGCTCAGCGCGTTCAAGGCGTCGGGACGGTTCAGGGTCAGCACCGCGACGCCGCCCGGGCGGTCCTCGCGCAACACAAGCTGGCTCATGACGGCCTCGCTCAGATCAAGGGTTTCAAGGCGCGGGCGATGGCGCGTTGCTGCGCCGGATAGGCCGCCGGCATCGGCATCTTCGGATAGCCGCCCTTCACGCCCTGGACGGTGAGCGCGTGCTTCACCGCCGCCGGCAGGTTGTGGCCGCCGCCGACGTGCATCGCGTTCCAAACCGCCAGGAGCTGCTTGTGCAGCTTCAACGCGGTCTTGTGGTCGCCGGCCTTCACCGCGTCCCACAGGTCGACGCAGGCCTTCGGTGCCGCGGTCAGGATGGCGGCGATGGCGCCGTCCGCCTGCAGCGTGAAGGACGGGTACATCAGCGCGTCGACGGCGGAGAAGATGCGGCTGTCGCGCGGCTTCGACGTCATCAGGTCGGCGAACAGCTTCAGGTCGCCGGCCGACTGTTTCACGCCGACGACCTGCGGCACGCGACGCATGATGCGGACCAGCAGCGCCGGCGACAGGTAGCTCCACGGCACCACGTTGTAGATCAGGATCGGCAGCTTCACCTTCGTGCCGACGACGCGGAAGTGTTCTTCCATGTGGTCGTCGTCGGGCTTGAACAGATAGTGGACCGGGGTGATCTGCAACGCCGCGCAGCCCGACGCGGCGGCGGCCTGGCCGCGCTCGATCGCTTCCTGGGTGCTGTCGACGATGATGCCGGCGACCACCGGTACCTTGCCGTCGGCCTCTTCCATCGCGATGCCGAGCAGGCGGTGCAGCTCGTCCGGGTTGAGCGCGTGGCCCTCGCCGGTGCTGCCGCCGACCGCGAGGCCGTGCGCCCCGCACTTCAACAGGAATCGCAGCTCGGCGCGGAAGGCGCGCTCGTCGATCTCGCCGCGCGCGGTGAATGGCGTGCTGGTCGGGGGGATGATGCCGAAGATGTCCTTCGGCGCGAACGCCGTCATGTCGTTTACTCCCATTGGCCGCCGCCGGTCGGATCGCCGTGCTTGTCAGCCCTTGATGAACAGGTTCTCCGCCGCCTCGTGGATCAGCGCCGGTTCCAGCGACGGCGGCCGTCCCTCGTAGCGACAGCGCGCGACGACGTGGTCGACGATGAACTTCGGGTGGTAGCGCGCCATGTCCAGGCCCTGCTGGCGATACAGCAGTTCGCTGAACATCGAGAAGATGGCCTCGTCGGGTATGAGGCCGAAGTCGGCGCAGACGCGCTCGTAGATCTGCTTCATTTCTTCTTCCGACGGGTCGCCGACGAAGAAGTTGTAGGGGATGCGGCGCAGCATGGCGCCATCCATGATGTCCTGCGGCCGCAGGTTGGTGGAGAAGATCACCAGCCCGTCGAACGGCACCGCGAACTTCCGGCCGGTGTGCAGCGTCAGGTAGTCGATCTTGCGTTCCAGCGGCAGGATCCAGCGGTTCAACACTTCCGCCGGCGTCGCCACCTGACGGCCGAAGTCGTCGATCACGAACACCCCGCCGGTCGCCTTCATCTGAAGCGGCGCCTCGTAGAAGCGCGAGTGCGGATTGAAGCTGAGTTCCAGCATGTCCATGGACAGTTCGCCGCCGGTCACCGACACCGGGCGGTAGCAACGCACCCAGCGCTCATCGACGTCGTGCGCGCGGATGCGGGCGCGCGGGTCGTCGTCCTCTTCCTCCTCCTGCAGCACGTCGGCGGGCGACGGCGCGATCTGGTGGATCTCCGGGTCGAAGACCTTGACGATCTGGCCGTCGACCTCGACGGCGTAGGGCACGTAGACCATCTGCTCGAAGCTCTGCGCGATGGCCAGCGCGATCGAGGTCTTGCCGTTGCCGGGCGGGCCGTAGAGCAGCAGCGCGCGGCCCGAATTCATCGCCGGCCCGAGGCGGGCAATGATGTCCTCGTCGATCACGAGGTGAGTGAGCGCGTCGTCGATGGCCTCGCGGTTGACGCGGTCGTTGGTGATGCGCTGGCGCTCCATCTGGCGCGTGTAGGCCGCCAACGGCACCGGCGCCGGGCCGATATACTCCGTCTCCGCCCTCGCCTCGCCCAGCCACTCGCGACCGCGGGGCGCGACCGCGAAGCGCAGTTCGGCGCGAAGCCCGGCCTTGTCGGCGCCCAGCGACTCGATGAGCTGGCGCTCGCGCATCTGTTCCAGCAACGGGCGCACCACGATCGCCGGCAACTTCAGATCGGCGGCAATGGTCAGCGCGGTCTGAAGGTTGTGCGCCTCCATCAGCTTCAGCGTGAGCTGCATCAGCATGTTCGGCGACAGGCCGGTGCTTTCCAGGTTGCGCAGCGGCGGCGGCGTCAGGTCGAAGAACTGCTCCAGTTGTTCCTCGGTGATGGCGCCGAGCTCGATGAGGCAGCCGCCGAGCGTGCCGCCGCTCGACTTCTGCATCTCCAGCGCCTGCGCCACCTGCTCCGGGCTGACCAGCCCCTCCGCGACGAGATTCTCACCTAACGCCATGACTGCACCTCTTTCCGGCGCCTACAACTACACGTACGAGGCAACGATCAAGCCTTATCGTCCGTTGCGGCAACGTAAACCCCGGCTTCGCGCATCGCCGCCCGTTCCGCCTCCGAGTAGCCCAGGCCGGCGACGATGGCGTCGCTGTCCTGGCCGTGCTGCGACCATTTCATCTGCGGCGCGCCCGGCTCGTCGGTGTACTTGATCGGTGTGCCGATGTGCAGCCAGTCGCGCTCCTTGTCGCGGAACACCATCTCGCGGTGGCGCAGTTGCGGGTCGGCCAGCGCCTCGACCTGGTTCTTCACCGGCGCGAAGGAGATGTCGCGGCCGGCGAACCACTCGGCCCACTCGGCCTGGGTCTTGGTCTTGAAGGTCTCGATGAAGAAGGCGCGCACCGGATCCTGCTCCGGCCCGGGCGGGCGCTTGCAAAGGTCGATCAGGTCGGGTCGGCCGAGATCGGTCAGCAGGTTGATGGCGAACTTGATCTCCGCCGCGCCGAGGACGATCCAGCGCCCGTCCTTGGTCTCGTACGGCCGGTACATGGCGTTGCCGCCGAGCGCGCGCTCGGTCGCCGGATCAAGCGGCCGGTTGTTGGCGAAGGCCTCGCCCTGGTTGTTCAGCGTGCAGGCGTAGAGCGAGTCCATCATCGCGATGTCGACATAGTCGCCGCGCCCGGTCTCCTTGCGGCGCAGCAGCGCCATCAGCACCGCCGACAAGGCGGTCAGCGACGACAGCATGTCGGCATTGGCTACGGCCGGGAACCACGGCTTGCCGTCCTGGCCGGTGTTGAACGACAGCACACCGCACATCGCCTCGGTCGCCAGGTCGTGCGCCGGCAGCTCGACATAGGGGCCGTCCTGGCCGAAGGCGGAGATCGAGGCGTAGACGATGCGCGGGTTGCGCGCCGCCACCGCCGCGTAGTCGACGCCCAGCCGCTTGACCACGCCAGGCCGGAACGCCTCGACCATCACGTCGGCGGTCTCGGCCAGGCGCAGCAGCACTTCGCGGCCCTGCTCCTCCTTCAGGTTGAGGGCGAGCGACTGCTTACCGCGGTGCGTGTTGGC
>CAZVLI010000259.1:0-6101 GCA_964627965.1 uncultured Rhodospirillales bacterium | reverse complement strand
TCGACGTCACCGTCACCTCCACCGACGACGGCGGGGCCTCCTACCAGGAGGTCCTGACCGTCACCGTGAACGATGTCGCCGACGGTAGTCCCGGCGTGGTGCTGTACGGAGGCTACGGCAACGACAACGTGACGGGCGGCGGCGACGACGACACGCTGTATGGCGGTAGCGACCACGATACCGTTTCAGGCGGCAGCGGCGACGACGTCCTCTACGGCGGCAGTGGCGCCGACTACCTCTATGGCGGTGCCGGCAACGACTTGCTCTACGGTAACAGCGGTAACGACGACCTGTACGGTGGAGATGGCAGCGACACCTTCGTCGTCGGCGAAGGGGAGATGTACGAGGACATTTTCGGCGGTACGGGCGGTGGCTGGACCGATGTGCTGACGCTCCAGAACAGCGATGGATCCAGTGTGGCCGATGGTTGGACCTTGAACCTTACGCAAGGCAGCATCGAGAGCCAGACCGACGGTCAGATCACGCTCAGCGACGACGCCGCTGGCACCGTCACGCTCGCCGATGGCAGCGACATCGACTTCGAGGGGATCGAGCAGATCAACTGGTAGCGTCAGGACCGCCTAGACGATGCGGCTGGTCTTGTTGCCCCAGTAGCGATCCTTCAGGAGCCGCTTGTAGAGCTTGCCGGTCTCCAGTCGCGGCAGCTCGTCGGCGAAGTCGACCGAGCGCGGCACCTTGTAGTGCGCCAGGTGCTCGCGCGCATAGGCGATGATCTCGGCCGCGAGCTCGTCCGACGCGCGTTGCCCCTCGGCGAGCTGCGCCACCGCCTTCACCTCCTCGCCGAGATCCGGATTCGGCACGCCGAAAACCGCGACGTCGGCGATCTTCGGATGCATGACGAGACAATCCTCGATCTCCTGCGGGTAGATGTTCACCCCGCCGGAGATGATCATGAATGACTCGCGATCGGTGAGGTACAGGAAGCCGTCCGCGTCGACGTAGCCGACGTCGCCGAGCTTGGTCCAGAGCGGGTGTTCCCGGTGCCGCGCCGCCTCGGTCTTGGCCGGGTCGTTGTGGTACTGGAACGGCATCTCATCGCGCTCGAAGTAGATAACCCCAGGCTCGCCGGGGGGCAGCTCCTGGCCGTCCTCGTCGCAGATACGGATCGTGCCCAGAATCGGCGCGCCGACGGTGCCGGGATGCGCCAGCCACTGCTCGCTGTTGCAGACGGTCATGCCGTTCAGCTCGGTGCCGCCGTAGTACTCGTAGATGATCGGACCCCACCAGTCGATCATCTGCTGCTTCACGTCAGCCGGGCACGGCGCCGCGGCGTGAATGGCGACGCGATGGCGTGAGAAGTCGTGCTGGGCCCGCTCCGCCGGATCGAGCTTGAGCATGCGGATGAACATCGTCGGCACCCACTGGCTGTGGGTGATCTTGTGATGTTCCAACAGCCGCAGCGACTCCGCCGCGTCGAACTTCTCCATGATCACGTTGGTGCCGCCCAGGCTATGCGTGACCGCGGTGAAGGCCAGCGGCGCGGAGTGGTAGAGCGGCGCCGGCGACAGATAGATAGTGTCCGTGTCGACGCCGTAGAGCGTCTCGACCAGCGTGTCGAGGTTGGAATACTCGTCGAAGGTCCGGCCGGTGAGCGGCCGCTTGATGCCCTTCGGCCGGCCCGTCGTCCCCGACGAATAGTTCATGAAATCGCCCAGGCGTTCCTCGGGTAGCGGCTCGGTCGGCTGCGCCGCGATCGCGTCCTCATACCGCTCGTAGCCTGCGACCGGCCCGTCCACGGCGAGCCGCAGTGGGCAGCCGTCAAGCATGCCGGCCATCGCGGCGGCGACATCGCCGAGCGCGGCCGAAGTGACCAGCGCCTTGGCGCCCGAATCGTTGACGATGTAGGCCGCCTCCTCGTCCGTGAGGTATCTCGGCCTTGCGCATCCGTTCGAACGAATCCTCGACGCCGCGGCGGCCTTGCCCAAAGTCGGTTTCGTCTTCGTCGGCGATGGGCCACGCCTCCAATGGGTGCAGGAGCAAGTCGCGACACGCAGGCTTGCCAATGTCGCCTTCCTGCCCTTCCAGCCGCCCGAGAAACTCGCGGAGAGCCTGTCCGCCCCCGACCTGCATCTCGTCACCATGGAGCCGCATCTGTCCGGCCTCGTGGTGCCCAGCAAGGTCTACGGGGCGCTGGCCGCGGGTCGGCCTTGTTTGTTCCTTGGCCCGGCGGACAGCGAGGCCGCACGCCTCATCGTTGACCATGTTGCCGGCACGGTGGTCGGGGACGGCGATCTGGCCGAAGCGATCGGACATTGGTTGTCCGACCCGGAACGCCGCCGGGCTGCCGGCGCTCGCGCCCGCGCCGCGGCAGAAGCCTGGGGCCCCGACGACGCCGCCGCCGCGTTCGAGGTGGTACTGAAGCAGGCGATCGGCCGGAACTAACCGGCGCGGGCCGCCGACGTGGCCGCCTCGTCCACGGTCCCGTCGGCGATCACCACGCCATAGTCGCGCGCGGCCGTCTCGACACTGATCAGGCCGTCGAGCACGTCGTCCAGGACGCGTGACGGATCGCGCTGCATCGGGTCGCCATAACCCCCACCGGCGGGGCCGACGCAGCAGAACCGCTCGCCGGCGGCAATCCGCATGTGCGGCACCTTGGAGACGAGGTCGCGCTGCGCGCCGTCCTTGCGCACGAGACCGACCCCGGCCGGCTTGCCCTCGCCACCGCCGTCATAGCCCCAGGGCGAGAAGACATGCCCCTCACCCTCGACCGACGCGCCGCCATCCTCCAGGTAGACGAACTCGCGGATCGAGCCGAGGCCGCCGCGCCACTGACCGGCGCCGACCACATCCTCGCGCAGCTCGTAACGTTCGACACGCAGCGGCAGATGCGACTCGATGTCCTCGATCGGGTTGTTGCGCGTGTTGGCATAGAGCGTGTCCACCGCATCCATACCGTCGCGCCCGTAGCGGCCGCCGTAGCTGCCCTCGAAGATCTCCATGTGCACCCAGTGCTTCTCGCCCTGCAGGCCGGAGAAGGCGATGACGCGCAGGTTGCCGATGCCGGCCGAGACCTGGCGCGGCGCCGCCTGGGCCAGCGCCTTCATCACCGTGTCGGCGAGCTGATTGCCCGGACAGAAGCGCGCGATGGTCGGCGCCGGGAAGATCGGGTTCACCAGCGTGCCGCGCGGCGCCACGATCTTGATCGGCCGCGTCAGGCCGTCGTTGACCGGAATGTGCCCGTGCACGGCCGTGTCGAGCAGGACCGAGCGAATGGTCAGCCACACCGCGATGTCCACCGTGCCGACCAGCGGCATGTTGATCGGCGCGTCGGCGACCTGCTCTGCGGTGCCGGTCAGGTCGACCTCAATCTCGTCGCCGCGCACGTTCAGCGTCGCGGTCAGCGGCAATGACTTCTTGGCCGGATCGTCGCTGTCCTCATAGCCGTCGATGTGCGTGGTGGCGCTGTAGCTGCCGTCGGGCAGCGCCGCGATCGCCTGACGCATCAGACGCTCGGCATAGTCCATCGCCGCTTCGCTGGCCGCCGCCATCGTCTCCATGCCGTAGCGTTCGACCAGGTCGAGATAGCGTTGAGCGCCGATTCGGCCGGCGGCGATCTGCGCCTCCATGTCGCCGACCACGAGATCGGAGACCCGGATATTGTCGCGCAGGATATGCCACACCGGCTCGACCTTCTTGCCCTCGTCGTAGACCTTGATCGCCTTGAACTGCAGGCCCTCGGCATAGGCGTCGATGGCATCGACGATGCCGCAACTGCCGGGCGTGAGCGCGCCGATGTCTAGGTGGTGCGCCGTCGTCACGGCGAAGGCGACCAGTTCGTCGGCATGGAAGATCGGTATCAGGAAGGCGACGTCGGGACCGTGGCTGGCGCCGGAATAGGCATCGTTGTGCATGATCACGTCGCCGGGCCGGATGGTCTCGCCCCGCTCCGCCATCAGCCGCGTCACACCGCGCACGTAGCCCGGGATCGGGCCGGATTGCAGCGGGGTCGACTGCGCCGACTCGGCCAGCCCTCGCCCCTGCGCATCGACCAGCCCTGCGCCGAAGTCCTCCGACTCGCGGATGATCGAGGAGTAGGACATCCGCATCAGGCGGTAGCCCATCTCGACCGCGATGTTCTCCAGCGCGCCCTGGATCACCGAGGTGGTGACCTGATCCACGGCCGGTCGGTTCTGTTCGGTCTGCTCCGCGACGCTCATGGTGCATCTCCGACGTCGATGATGAGGTTGCCGTGCTTGTCCGCCGTGACCGTGGCGCCCGGCGGCACAACGGTCGTCGTATCCTTCTGCAGGACCACGACCGGGCCGGCGATGGCCTCGTCCAGCGGCAGCCTGTCACGCGCGATGAACTTCGTCGACTGCCCGACGATGCCGCCGCTGGTGGCGAACTGGCACGTCGCCTCGCGCACCACGGCGTTGGCCAGCGTACCGCCCTCGCCGACCGGCGGCACGCCGATGGTCGGGATCTCGCCAGCGCCGGTGAGGCGGATGTTCACCACCTCGACCAGGCTGTCCGGGAAGCTGTGTCCGTACTCGGCTTCGTGCGCGGCGGCGAAGGCGGCAAAGACCTGCGCCATCGCCGCATCGTCGATATCGCCGTCGGGAAAAGCGACGCGCAGCTCGTAGCCCTGACCGACGTAACGCAGGTCGCCCGCGCGCTGGAACTTGATCCGGTCGAGCGGCACCTTGTCGGCCTCGAACTGCGCCGCCAGTTCCGAGCGCATGGAACCGAAATCCTCGTTCATGCGGTCGAGGTCGAGCGCATCGGAAACCTGGAACTCGGTTCGGATGGCATCGTACTTCAGGTCGCTGGTCAGCAGGCCAACCGCGGACGTGATGCCGGGGTAGGCCGGCACGATGACCTTGGGGATGCCGAGCTGGCGCGCCACCTCCACCGCGTGCAATGGCCCGGCGCCGCCGAAGGCGACAAGTGCGAAGTCGCGCGGGTCGAGGCCCTTCTGCACGGTGCGCGAGCGGATCGCATTGGCCATGCTGGCGTTGATGATGGTCAGCACACCGGCGGCCGCCTCGGCCGGCGTCATGCCCAGCGCGCCCGCCAGCTCGTCGATCACCTTGCCGGCGGCGGCGACGTCGAGCGACATCTCGCCGCCGAGGAAGTTCTCCGGATCGAGATAGCCGAGCGCGACGTGCGCGTCGGTCACCGTCGGCTTGTCGCCGCCGTGGCCGTAAGCGGCGGGACCTGGGCGCGCGCCGGCGCTGCGTGGCCCGACGCGGAAGGCGCCGCCCGCGTCGACAAAGGCGATGGAGCCGCCGCCGGCGCCGATGGTGTGGATGTCAATCATCGGCGCCAGCACCGGATAGCCGCCGATCCAGGTGTCGCGTGCCGTCGCCTCGGCGAACTTGCCGCCGACCACGATGCCGATATCGGCCGACGTCCCGCCGACATCGAAGGTGATGAGGTTGTCGTAGCCACTGAGTTCGCCCGACCAGGCGCCGCCGAGCACGCCCGCCGCCGGTCCGGATAGCAACGTCAGGATCGGCTTTTCCGACACCATCTGCGCCGTCGCCGCGCCGCCGTTGGAGCCCATCACGTGCAGGTCGGCACCAACGCCCTTCTCGCCCATCGCGCGTTCTAGTTGCGCCACGTAGCCGCGCACTTTCGGCCCGATGAAGGCGTTCATGGCCGCCGTGGTGAAGCGCTCGAACTCGCGAAACTGCGGCGCCACCGACGCCGAGGTGGTCACGAAGCAGTCCGGATACTCTTCCTCGATGATCGCCTTGGCGCGGTCCTCGTGGCTCGGATCGAGGTAGGAGAACAGGAAGCAGATCGCGACCGCCTGAACGCCATCGGCCTTCAGCCGACGGGCAGCCTCGCGCACCGCGTCCTCATCGAGCGGCACCAGTTCCTCGCCGCGCGGCGGCGCCAGCCGCTCGGTGACCGTGTGGCGATGACGCCGGCGCACCAGCGGCCGGTCCTGCCACGGGATCTCCTGCATGATCGAATAGTGTTGCGGCCGCTGGTGCCGGCCGATGTGGATGATGTCGCGATAGCCCTCGGTCGTGACCATACCAGCGACCGCACCGTCATACTCCAGCACCGCGTTGGTCGCGATGGTGGTGCCATGCAGCAGGTGGTCTAGCCCGCCGGGGTCGATGTCG
>CAZVLI010000258.1:0-6138 GCA_964627965.1 uncultured Rhodospirillales bacterium | reverse complement strand
CGTAGTAGTTCTCGACGCCGGGCTCGGCGACCTCGCGGAGATCGACGTGCTCGACGATGGACCGCGCCCTGCCGCCCCGGCCGCGCCGGCCCCGGCCAAGCCGAAGTCGATCGAAGCGGCCACGGCCCTGCTCGCCGAAGCGAAGCGGCCGCTGATCATCGCCGGCTTCGGAGCGCACCTGTCGGGCGCCAAGCCGGCGCTGGAGGCGCTGGCGGAGAAGATCGGCGCGGTGCTGATCACCTCGGCGCGCGGTAAGGACATGTTCCGAGGCAATCCCTACAACCTCGGCATCCTCGGCTCGTTCTCGCACTCGGCGGCACGGCGCATGACCGAGCAGGCCGATTGCGTCATCGCCTTCGGCGCCAGCCTGAACTTCCTGACCAGCAGCTTCGGCCACTCGATCCCGCAGGTGCCGCTGATCCAGGTCGATCGTCTGCGCGGCAATATCGGACGCTGGCTGGATGTCGATGTCGGTATCGCGGCGGACGCCAAGCTGGCGGCGGAACAGCTTTGCGAGGCGCTGCCTGACAGGTCGGCGGCGGACAAGCCATTCCATACCGAGGAAACGCGCAAGTTCCTCGCCGACTTCGACATCTCACAGGACTACGAGGATGGCGGCACGGCGCGCACGATGGACTCGCGCACGGCGGCGGTAGAGTTCAACAAGCTGCTGCCGGCCGACCGCAACATGGTCTACGACGGCGGCAACTTCCTCGCCGTGGTGCCCTACATCGACACGCCGGGGCCTGGCCACTTCAAGATGACCAACGACTTCGCCTCGATCGGGCTCAGCTTCGGCGCGGCGCTGGGCGTGGCTCGGGCGCGACCGGACAACACCACGGTGCTTGTGGTCGGCGACGGCGGTTTCGTGATGCAGCTGTCGGAGCTGGAAACCGTGGTTCGCGAAGATCTGCCGATGGTGATCCTGGTGATGAACGACTGCGCCTACGGCGCGGAGGTTCACTTCCTGAAGATGCACCAGCTGCCGATCGCCAAGTCGATCTTCCCGGACGTGGACTATGCACCGGTGGCGGAGGCGTTCGGCTATCAGACCGCGACCGTGCGGACGGTCGAGGACATCAAGGCGCTGGCCCCGATGCTCGAAAAGCCGGAGGGACCAATCCTGATCGACGTGAAGATCAACGCCGACATCGCGGCCCCGTTCATGAACGAGTTCGCCCAGTTCGAGGCGCGAAAAGACTGAGGTCCCGGTGCCCTGGCCCGATCAGAAGCCCGGCCGGGGCACCAACTCCATCACCATCTTGCCGAGGCCGCCGTCGACCAGCACGTCGATGCCGTTGACGTAGCGAGCACGGTCGCTGGCCAGGAACAGCACCACGTCGGCGATGTCCGGCGGGCCGGCGACCCGGCGGATCGGCACCATCTCGGCACGGCGCTCGGCCACGCCCGGCGCCTGGTAGAAGCTCTCCGACATCGGCGTGCGGACCAGGCCGGGGCTGACGGTGTTGGAGCGCACGCCGTCCGGCCCCCACTCCACCGCGAGCTGCTGCGACAGCAGGAAGACGCCGGCCTTGGCGGCGCTGTAGGCACCGCTGCGCGGCTGCGGGTTGGTGGCGGCGATCGAGGCGATGTGGACGATGGCGCCGGAGCCCTGCGCACGCATCGCCTTACCGAAGGCCTGGGCGCAGAGCATGTAACCGGACAGGTTCACCGACAGGACCGCGTTCCACTCTTCCAGGGTGATCGAGTCGACCGGTCCGGGGCGCAGCAGGCCGGCATTGTTGACCAGCACGTCGCAGGCGCCCGCCTTCTCGGCGGCCGCGGCAACGCTCTCCGGACTGGAGATGTCGCACTCGATGGCCAGGGCGTCGCCGCCGAGTTCGGTCGCCAGGGTCTCGCATCCGGTGCCGTCGCGGTCCATCAGCACGACAGAGGCGCCGACCTCGACCGCGCCGCGCGCGATCGCCTGGCCGAGCCCCCCGGCCGCGCCGGTCACCGCCACTCTCTTGCCTGCCAGGCCAAGCCAGTCCGTCATCGCTTCCTCCCGCGTCGCGATAGTGTCGTTGCGGGAAGCCTAGCCGGTTTTGCGGCTCAGAACTCCAGGCCGATGTTGAAGAAGGCGCGCCAATCGCGGTCGTCGCGCTCGAACACGTCACGGGTCAGCGGCTTGGCCGCCTCGACTGTGACGTACAGACGCTCGTAGAGCGTGAAGCGGACGCCGAGGCCGGCGGAAGACAGTGAGTCCCGAAAGGTGCCGAAACCGGCGACGTCGTCCCAGACGGAGCCGAAGTCGTAGAAGGTGAAGATCTGGCCGTTGGTCACCGGCTCGAACGGCGCGCCGACGTCGTACTGCAGTTCCACCGCGCCGGCGATGCCGTTGTCGCCGATGAGTTCGGAGGGGTCGTAGGCACGACCGTAGATGCCGCCGCCAAGGCGGAACTCCTCGCCCGAGAGCATGCGGTCGCCGGTGAGCTGGCCGTAGATCCAGCCCTGCAGGCTGAAGTCGTCATTCAGCTTCTGGCGGCGGATCAGCTCGACCGTGAGCTTGGTGTATTCCGGGTCGCCGTCGAAGCGCGACAGCGGCGCGTCGCCCTTGTCGGACGCGCCGAAGATGTCGAGGCCACGGGAAACCGTGGCGTAGTACCAGTTTCCGCCGTCCCACGGATCGTCGAAGAACACGCGCGCGCCGACGCGCAGGCTGCGCACCCGATCGTCGAAGGCTTGCGTCTCCAGCACCGACTGGCTGCTGTTGCGCAGGTCGAGCTGGCCGAACAGGTAAAGCGACAGATCGCGACTGCGCAGCATCGGATAGAGCAGCTCGACTGCGGCCCGGTCTTCCATGCTGTCGACGTCGAACGGCTTCTGTCCGCCGCCGCCTTCGATCTCGCTGCGCCAGACGTCCACGGCGACCGTGAGCCCGTCGCTGCCGATCGGCAGTTCGGCCCGGACTTCGCCGAAGCGGAGCTCGGACGGTGTCGCCGGGACCGTGAACCCGCGCAGGGTGATGCGCTCATGTTGGTTCAGTGCGCCGTTGAGCGAATATGCGCCCTGGGCGAAGTAGCGACCGACAGTGCGGGTGCCCCGGTTGTCGGCGCCGGCGAAGCCGTCGGCGGGATCGTGCGTGACTCGTAGCACCAACTCATGCGCCGGCGACAGATCGTCCAAAGGTGCGACGCCGGGATAGACGCGCAAGCCAGGCAGGTCGGCCATCAGCAGCAGGTAGCGTTCCAGCGTCGTCATGGTCAGCGGGCGCTCGGCGCGCAGACGTTCGGCGAAATCTTGCAGGACCCCCTCCCCGCCGCCGTTGTCGCCCTCGAAGGTGACGCGCTCGACGAAGCCCTCCAGCACCTGGATGCGCAGGATGCCGAGCGAAGTGTCCTGTGCCGGCGCGACGGCGCGCGACAGGACGTAGCCGGCCTCGCGGTAGCGGTCGGTCACGGCCTGCACTAGCGCCGCGATATCGGCACGGTCGATCTCCTGGCCGAGCAACGGCTCATACAAATCGACGAAGGCATCGTCGGGAAACACGCTGACGCCGTCGATCACGACGCCGGTGAGAACTAGGGTCGCTTCGGTCTCATCGGAAATGGCGGGTCGCTCGGTCGGCGCCGTCGGCGGCACTTCGCCGGCCGGGCGTGGCGTCGTTCGGGTGCGTTCCTCGATCTGCGCCGGCTCGCTGGCGCGAGTGGGTGCGGTCTGTGCCTGAGCCATTCCGGACGCGCAGAGGAGCAGGACCGCCGCCAGCCTGCATATCCTTGTGCACACGTTAACCGTGCTTGTTGAAGGGAACTTAGGGACCACTGAGCGAAGATGCCGGCTCGTTCTGAAGCCGCCCTTGAGGATTTCGATGACGAGTACGCGTTTACTTCTGCTGTTCGCACTTTGGTTCGGAACCGGTTTTGGTTTGGTTAACGCCGCGACCGCGGCGACCTGGAAAGCAACGGAAGTTGCTGGAAAGGCGACGCTAATCGCTCCAGGCGCGGCGCCTCGCCCGCTTGCCGAAGGCGCGGTTGTTGCTACCGGCGACGAAGTGCGAACCGAGAAGGGCGCTCATGTCGTTCTCACCCGCGGCAAGGACGAGATCACCGTTTCGCCAGCAAGCGCCTTGAGGGTCGAGGTCGCGGACGCTTCCGGGGCCGGAGACCGGCTGCTGCAGGCCATGGGCACGGCCGTCTTCAAGGTCGAGAAGCGCGCCGGGCGCAAGTTCGAAGTCCGCACGCCGTTCCTCGCCGCCGTGGTCAAGGGCACCACGTTCACCGTTTCGGTCCGTGGCGAAGGCGCGGCCGTCCACGTCACCTCGGGCGCGGTGCAGATCGGGCGGCCGGACGGTCGCGGTTCTCAGATGCTCGTTCGGCCGGGCGAAACCGGCCGTATCTCCAACCAGGCGAATGCGCAGGTCGAGATGATCAAGCGCCAGGGCGCGAACAGCGACACGATCGCGCCGACGCCCGCCGATACCGGCACACCGGCCCCGCGGAAGAGTTCGAACGCGACCCCCAACGCGAACAGGCCGGCGAGCAAGGCAGCCGTGACGGTCGTCGATCAGCCGGTCGCGGCGCCACCGGCGGACATGCTGAAGGCGACGAAGGGCCTGGTCGGCAACGCCGCCTCGGCGAGCAACGCGGGCGGCAAGGTGGTGTTCCGCGAAGCGCCGGAAGCCGGCAATCGCGGCGTCGGGAACCGGAACAACGGTAACGGTCAGGGCGCTGGCGGCAATCGCGCGGCTCAGGTCCGTTCGGCCGTCGCCGCGCAGAGCGGCGAGACCGCCAGCAGTGATCGCGGCCAGGGCAGCGAGCGCCGCCGTATCAACGTCGCCCGGCGTCCGGCGAACGACAATGCACGGGGGAATGGCAACGACGTGCTCACGCCACCCCGCAACGGCAACGCCGGCGGCAACGCAAACGCGAACCGTGGCAACAACGGCAACGGTCGTGGCAACGCGAACGTGAATGTCAACGTCCCCAGCAATTCCAATGCCGGCGGCAACGGGAACGGCAACGGCAACGGCAACGGTCAGGGCAATGCCAACGTGAACGTCAACGTTCCCGGCAACGCCAACTCCAATTCCGGCGGCAATGGGAATGGCCGTGGCAACGGGAACGGCCAGGGCAACGCCAACGTGAACGTCAACGTCCCGGGCGCCGGCAATGGCAACGGCAACGCCGGTGGCAACGGCAATGCCAACTCCAATGCCGGCGGTAACGGGAACGGTCAAGGCAACGCCAACGTGAACGTCAACGTCCCCGGCGTCGGCAACGCCAACTCAAATGCCGGCGGTAACGGCAGCGGTCAGGGCAATGCCAACGTGAACGTCAACGTTCCGGGTGTCGGCAACGGGAACGCCAACGTCGGCAACAACGGAAACGGCAATGGCAATGGCAATGGCAATGCCAACGTGAACCAACCCATCGGCGGTTCAGCCGACGCCAACCTACCCGTCGTGACCGACACCAGCCTCCCCGGTATCGGCAACAACAACGGCAATGGAAACGGGAACGGGAACGGGAACGGGAACGGAAATGGCAATGGGAATGGCAACAGCTAGCCTGCGGCCATGCCGCGACCGCCTTAACGCGCCCCGCCCAACCTGATCGTTCCGGCGCGCCACCTCGCAAGGGTGGCGCGCCGCGCATTTCAGGCCCCGGGTTGAAGCGGCATTCAGTCGGGCCGGATGTGCGCCGTGGCCTCTTCTTCGGTGCGCAGCCAGATTTCCTGCGCCATCGGGTTTTCAGCCTCCTCCATGATGTGACCGACGAGGCCGACCGCGCGGGCCATCACGCCGAACCCACGCACCACGGTCCACGGAAAGCCGAACTCGCAACAGATCGCGCCGATGGCGCCGGTCGCGTTCACCGGCAGCGACTTGCCCGTCACCCGTTCCGCCTCGGCCGCGATCTTCTGCACCAGCGCGACATAGTCGCCGGCCATGCCGCACTCCTCGGCCAGCGCGAACAGGCGCGGCGTGCGCGGATCGATGGGCTTGTGGATTGGATGCCCCATGCCGGGCAGTATCTGCTTGCGGGCGCGATAGTTGGCCACGACCTCGTGCGCCAGGGCATCGAGATCACCGGCCGTCTCGCCCTTCGGCAACGCGGTGTAGAGCATCCGCGCCGCCGTCTCCATCGAGCCGACGAAGACGCTACCGAGGCCGCAGAGGCCGGCGGCGCCCGCGGCCTG
>CAZVLI010000257.1:0-6144 GCA_964627965.1 uncultured Rhodospirillales bacterium | reverse complement strand
CTCGTCGAGCAGCAGGATGTCCGGCTTCTCCAGGAGCAGGCGGCACAGCGCCACCCGGCGCCGCTCACCGCCCGACAGCTTGGTCACGTCGGCGTCGCCCGGCGGGCAGCGCAGCGCGTCCAGCGCGATTTCCACTGTGCGCTCCAGATCCCAGCCGTCGACCGCGTCGATCTTCTCCTGCAACTCGGCTTGCTCGTTGATCAGCGCGTTCATCTCGTCGTCGGACAGCTCCTCGCCGAAGCGCATGGAGACTTCCTCGAACTTGTCCATCAGCGCCTTGGTCTCCGCGACGCCCATCATCACGTTGCCGAGCACGTCCTTTTCCGGGTCCAGGTCCGGTTCCTGCGGCAGGTAGCCGACGCGGATGCCGTCGGCCGCCCAGGCCTCGCCGCCGAATTCGGTGTCGATGCCGGCCATGATCCGCATCAGCGTCGACTTGCCCGAGCCGTTGGGGCCGATCACGCCGATCTTGGCGCCGGGCAGGAAGGCCAGCGTGATGCCCTTCAGCACCTCCTTGCCGCCGGGCAGCACCTTGCGCAGCTCGCGCATCACGTAGACGTACTTCGGATTGGCCATCCGAGGCTCCTATCAATTGAGTACGTCACCCCGGCCTTGAGCCGAGGTCCATGTCGAAGCCAGCGTCTGCCGTCGACATGGACCCCGGGTCGTTGCCCGGGGTGACGGCGTTGGTTGGGCCGGCCCGCTACAACTTCGTCGGGTTCGGGGCGTCGCCGTAGACGGCCTTCGGGTCGAACACCTTCTCGGTCTCGGTGAAGGTGAGGCCGAGCGGGCCATCGCCGGGCGCCTTGCCGACCGGCATCGCCCGGTAGAAGCAACTGCGGTAGCCGACGTGGCAGGAGGCGCCGTTGCCGTCGACCTTGACCCGCATCCACACCGCGTCCTGGTCGTCGTCGATCAGCATCTCGACCACGTGCTGCACCAGCCCGCTGGTCGCGCCCTTGTGCCACAGCACCTTGCGGCTGCGGCTGAAGTAGTGCGCCTCGCCGGTTTCGACGGTGCGGCGTAGCGCCTCATCGTTCATGTAGCCGTGCATCAGCACGTCGCCGCTCTCGGCATCGGTGGTCACCACCGGAATCAGGCCATCGGCGTCGAACTTCGGCGCCAGCTCGGCGCCTTCCTCGACCTGCTCGATGCTCACGCGCTTGGCGAACATTGCATTTTCCTCTTCGCTGGAGCGCGAAGTAAGGCCGCAGCGCCCGGCCTGTCAAGGCGCGCGCGCCGGCGCTATGCTGGCGGCCCCGCGCCGTCGACGGAGTGATCCCCGTGCCCGCCATCCGTATCGCCAGCCTGACCAAGCGCTTCCCCGACGCCGACGTGCTGCGCGGCCTCGACCTTGAGGTCGCCGACGGCGAGTCGGTGGTGCTGATCGGCGAGTCCGGCTCCGGCAAGACGCTGCTGCTGAAGCTGATCCTGGACCTGATGAAGCCGACCGGCGGCACCATCGAGATCGGCGGCGTCGACCTGATGCGGACCGACAGCGACCAGCGCGACGAGATCGAGGCGAATATCGGCATGCTGTTCCAGCAGGCGGCGCTGTTCGACAGCTTGAAGGTCTGGCAGAACGTGTCCTTCCGGTTGCTGCGGACCCAGAGCGCCGAGCACTGCCACAACCACGCCATCGAACGGCTGGACCAGGTCGGGCTCGGTCCCGATACCGCCGATCTCTTGCCGTCGGAACTGTCCGGCGGCATGCAGAAGCGTGTCGGCATCGCCCGCGCCATCGCCACCGATCCCTCCATTCTCCTGCTCGACGAGCCAACCGCCGGTCTCGACCCGATCATGAGCTCGGTGATTTGCGAGCTGATCCGCGATAACGTCCGTCGCCTGGGCGCGACGGCGATCTCGATCATCTCCGACATGGCCACGGCGGTCCGCGTCGCCGACCGTATCGCCATGATCCATGACGGCGTCATCACCTGGCAGGGCCCGGCCGAGGACGTGGAGCGCAGCGGCAACCCGCACGTCGACGCCTTCATCCACAAGTGGCAGCGCGAGAAGGCCGCCGCCGCGTAGACCGAGACTCGACCCGATGAAACTGTCCTACTTCATGATGCCGCTGCACACGCCGGCAAAGCCTTACGCACAGCAACTCGCCGAGGACGAGGCGGCGGTGATCCTGGCCGACGAACTCGGCTTCGAGGAGGTCTGGGTCGGCGAGCACTACAGTTCGGCGGTGGAACAGATCACCTCGCCGCTGATGTTCCTGGCCAGCCTCATCCACCGCACCAAGCGCATCAAGCTGGCCACCGGTGTCGTCGGACTGCCGCACTATCACCCGGCCGTCGTGGCCGGCCACGCGGCGATGTTCGACCACCTCGCCGGCGGCCGTTTCATCTTCGGCATCGGACCTGGCGGCCTGGTTTCCGACTTCGAACTGCTTGGCGAGCAGGACATGGAACGCGACGCCATGACCAAGGAGTCGATCCAGACCATCCTGAAACTGTGGGCCTCGGACGATCCGCCGGACATCGAGGGCCGCTTCTGGACCTCGCGGGTGAAGGAATGGGCGCTGCCCGAGCTGGGCCTCGGCAACATGGCCAAGCCGTTGCAGCAGCCGCACCCGCCGATCGGCATGTCGGCGCTGAGCCCTTACTCGGGCTCGATGCTCTTCGCCGGCGCGAATGGTTTCCTGCCGGTCAGCGCGAATTTCGTCGGCCTGTGGAACGTGAAGACGCACTGGGAGAAGTACGCCGAAGGCGCGGAGAGCGCGGGCCGCAAGGCCGATCCGTCGGTCTGGCGCGTCGCGCGTTCCATCTACGTCGGCGAGAGCGAGGACGAGGCGACCGACATGGTCACTGAGCCGGACGGCGCCTTCGACTACTACTACCGCTACCTGTGGACGATCTTCGACCGCACCGGTCGGAAAATGGCCTGCGTGCCGTTCAAGGACGACGATCCCGACACGCTGACGCACCAGCAGATGCGCGACGGCCTCACCATGCGCGGTACCGTCAAGCAGGTGACGGAACAGGTCCTGGCGCTCCGCGAGGAGCTGGGACCGTTTGGCCAGCTCGTCCTGGCGGCGCACGACTGGCAGCACGAGGACCGCATGCGCGCCTCGATGCGTCGCCTGGCCAACGAGGTGATGCCGGCGGTGAACAAGGCGATCGGCGAGGGCTGAACCGGGCATGGAGCGGCGCGTCGATGGCGCCTGGGGCTGGGTCGTCACCGGCGCCGTCTTCGTCCTGCTGCTGCTGGCCTACGGCAATCTCTACACGTTCGGCGTGTTCTTTCCGGCGCTGGCGGCGGAGTTCGACGCCAACCGGGCCGACGTCGCGCTGATCTTCTCCGTCCTCGCCGCGCTCTACTCCTCGCTGGCGGTGATCAGCGGGCCGGCCGCCGACCGCTTCGGCACTCATGTCGTCTGCGGTTTCGGCATGCTGGTGATGGGCCTCGGCCTGGCCTTCGCCAGCTTCGCCGAGGCCGTCTGGCAGATCTACCTGGGCTACAGCTTTGGCGTCGCGGTCGGCATCGGCTGCACCTTCGCGCCGGCCAGCGCCGGCCTGCAACGCTGGATGACCCGCCGGCGCGGTCTGGCCTCCGGCCTGTCGTCGACCGGCGTCGGGATCAGCATCTTCCTGATGCCGCCGATGGTGGCGGGCCTGATCGCCGCCTACGACTGGCGCACGACGATGATGGTCCTGGCTGGCGTGTCGTTGCTGCTGGGCGTCGCGGCCGCGCTGCTGATGGGCGACCCGCCGGGCACCACCCGGCGCCCGCGGGCGACCCGGCCCGACGAGACGCGATATGACCTGCGGCGCGCGCTGACCAGTCGCGGCTTTTTGGGGCTCTACCTGTCATCCACGTGCGCCTGCGCCGGCATCTTCATCCCGTTCGTGCATTTGGTGCCCTACGCTGCCGACAAGGGCCTGGGCGAGGCCACCGGTGTCTACCTCGTCTCGGTGATCGGGATCAGCAGCGTGGCCGGGCGCATCGTCCTGACCACCGCGTCCGACCGGCTTGGGCGACGACCGTCGATCGCGGCGATCTATGTCGGCATGGGAGTCGGCTTCTTCCTGTGGTTCGCGGGCGGCAGCGTCGCCGTGCTCACCGCCTTCGCCATCCTCTACGGCGCCTGCTACGGCGGCTATGTCGGCATGATCGCCCCGATCATCGCGGAATATTTCGGTACCGAAAGGATCGGCAGCCTGCTCGGCTTCTTCATGTCGAGCATCACCATCGGCGGGTTCCTCGGTCCCTGGCTGGCCGGCCACGCCTTCGATCTGTGGGGCAGCTACGACGTGCCGATGCTGGTCGCCGGCGGCTTCGGGCTGCTGGCCGGCGCGGTCGCAATGTCGATGCCGGCGCGTCCGTACGGACCCGGCGCTTTCCAGACATCGTCTTGATCGCCGCTGGGGCGAGTTGTCGCAACACCGTGCCGGCGCGACCGGGCATGCGATAATCGCCGGCGGTGCGCGGAGCCAGGGGAGCGGCGAGATGTCAGCGAATGCCGACCAGCCGACACGGGAAGAGCTGTTGCAGCGCGCGGCGGCGCTTGTACCGAGCTTGCGCGAACGCGCGGCCGAGGCGGAGCGCGAGCGCCGCATCCCGCAGGTAACCATCGACGACCTGCACGCCAACGGCCTGTGGCGCATCCTCCGCCCGCGCAAGTATGGCGGCTACCTCACCGACGTCGGCACGATGTTCGAGGTCATTGCCGAGCTCGGGCGCGGCTGCGGCTCCACCGCCTGGGTCTACGCCAACCTGATCTCGCACAACTGGATGTTGCCCTACTGGCCGGCGGCGTGCGTCGAGGCGGTGTGGGACGACAATCCCGACGCGTTGATCGGCTCGGCGCTAGCCTTCCCGCACGGCAAGCTGGAACCCGCCGACGGCGGCTACCTGCTGTCCGGGCGCTGGCCTTTCGCCAGCGGCGTCGATGCCAGCGACTGGATGATGATGGGCGCCATGTTGAAGCGCGAGGACGGCCCGCCGTCGGCGCTGATCGCCGTGCTGCCGAAGTCGGAGATTGAGGTCTACCACGACACCTGGCACGTCGCGGGGCTCAGCGGGACCGGCTCCAAGGACGTGAGCTGCGAGAACCTGTTTGTCCCGACACACATGGTCTACGACCTGAAGGACGCGCAGACCGGCTTCTCGCCCGGTACCGAGGACCTGGAGGGCGACGCCTACCGGTTGCCGCTGTTCGCCACCTTCCCGCTGGTGGTGGCAATGCCGATGCTGGGCATGGCGCGCGGCGCCTACGAGACCTTCGTCGACGGTCTGAAGACCCAGGTCGCGCGCTACGGCGGCGCCCGCGTCGCCGAATACACGACCGTGCAGCTCAAGATCGCCGAGGCCGGCGTCCTGATCGACTCGGCTTACCTACTCTGCCGTGAAGTGTGGTCCCAGGCGCATACCCTTGTCGCCGCCAAGGACCGGCCGGACCTGGAAACCCGCGCCCGCTGGCGCCGCGACGCGGCGCACGCCGCCCGGCTGCTGGTGCAGGCGGTCGACATCGTCCACACGGTCACTGGGACCGCAGCCGACCGCCTCGACAGCCCGCTGCAACGCCAGCTCCGCGACATCCATTCGGCGATCCACCAGATCCAGCTCGTCTGGGACATCAACGCCCCCGACTTCGGCCGCGTCGCGGTCGGCCTGCCGCCGGCCAACCCGGCGCTGTAGCGGCTCCGCGTGGATGCCCGGGTCAAGCCCGGGCATGACGAGTTCCATTCTTGGCGTCATGGCCGGGCTTGACCCGGCCATCTCTCGCGCAACGAATAAGGGGCCGCCCATCGGGCGACCCCTTCGCTTCGCAGCGTGAGACGCTGGCTTACATCATGCCGTCCATGCCACCCATATCGGGCATCGCCGGCGCACCCGCCTTCTCCGGCTTGTCGGCCACCATCGCCTCGGTGGTGATCAGCAGCGCGGAGACCGACGCGGCATCCTGCAGCGCGGTGCGGACGACCTTGGTCGGGTCGA
Organism: uncultured Rhodospirillales bacterium; assembly: GCA_964627965.1. Classification (GTDB taxonomy): domain Bacteria; phylum Pseudomonadota; class Alphaproteobacteria; genus JAVKFY01. Next base: position 195 of record CAZVLI010000257.1, on the reverse strand, counting down.
TGATGCCCGCCTTCAGCATGTCGCCGTAGGTCTCGCTCTGGGCGTCGAAGCCGAACGACGTGTCGTCCTTCTCCAGCAGCTTGCCCGCGACCACGGCGCCGTCGACGCCGGCATTCTCGGCGATCTGCCGTGCCGGCGCCTGCAGCGCCCGACGCACGATCTCGATGCCCGCCTTCACGTCGTCGTTGCCGCCCT
>CAZVLI010000256.1:0-6153 GCA_964627965.1 uncultured Rhodospirillales bacterium | reverse complement strand
GGGCATCTCCTTCCTGCTGATCGACATGAAATCGCCCGGCATCAAGGTCGAGCCGATCATCACCATCGACATGCCGGCGCCCGGCGCGCAGGAGGTCAACCAGGTCTTCTTCACCGACGTGAAGGTGCCGAAGGAGAACCTGATCGGCGAGCTCAACAAGGGCTGGACCTGCGCCAAGTACCTGCTGGAGTTCGAGCGCGGCAACGCCTACGCCTCGCGCCTACGCAAGGGCCTGGGCCAGGTGCGCCAGATCGCCGAGGCCGAGAGCGCCTATGGCGGCCGGCTGATCGACGACGACGATTTCCGCACCCGCCTGGCACAGACCGAGATCGCCGTCGACGCGCTGGAGATGAGCGAGCTGCGCATCCTCTCGCGCCTGTCCAGCGGCCAGAATGTCGGCCCGGAGAGCTCGTTCATGAAGTGCCGCGGCACCGAGCTGCAGCAGGAAGTGAGCGAGCTGGCGCTGATCGCGGTTGGCGAGTACGGCCAGCCGAACGACCCCTACCTGCCCGGCACCAACATGGAGCCGATCGGCCCGGACTACGCCCCGACCGTCTCGCCGCACTACTTCAACTACCGCAAGGTCTCGATCTACGCCGGCTCCAACGAGATCCAGCGCAACATCATGGCCAAGCTGATCCTGGGGATGTAGCCCGCCGATCGCGGCCAGATCAGCGGTCGGGCTGGACCACGACGGTACCGCGCTTGTCGCCGGCCTCGACGGCATCGTGGGCCTGCCAGGTCTCGGTCAGGGCGAAGGTCGCCGCGATGCGGTGACGGGCGTCGACATCGCCGAGCCAGCGCACGATGTCGGCCTGCGCCTGTTGCCGTGCCGCCAGCGGACAGTTCCACAGCAGCACGTGGCGTAGCGTCACGTTGCGCCGCATCAGCGCGTACACGTCGATCGCCGGGCGGGCGTCGCCGCGCGAGGCATAGACGGAGATGGCGCCGTTCAGGGCGACGATCTCGGTGTCGAGCGTGGCGTTACCGCCGAAGTCGACCTCGACGACGCGGTCGACGCCCCGTCCGCTGGTGAAGTCCATCACGGCCCGGGCGACATCGTCGGTGCGATAGTTCAGCACGGCATCGGCGCCGGCGTCGGCCGCGTCGTCCGCCTTGGCCGGGCCGCTGACCGTGGCGATCACCCGGGCGCCGGCCCACTTCGCAAGCTGGATCGCATAATGACCGACCGCGCCGGCGCCACCGGCCACGAGCACCCAGGCGCCATCGAGATCGCCGTCGGCGAACAGGCAGCGATGCGCCGTCATCGCCGGGATGCCAAGGCACGCACCGGCCTCGAACGGCACGTGGTCGGGTAGCGGCGCGGTCAGGCCGGCATCGAGCGCGATGAACTCGGCCGCCGTGCCGTGGTCGCGGCCGCGCTGACCGTTGTAGAGCCACACGCGCTGGCCGACGGTCCGTTCGGCGACGCCCGCGCCGACCGCCTCGACGGTGCCGGCGCCGTCGCTGTTCGGGACGATCAGCCGGCCGTCATGCACGTAGCCGCGCCCGCCGCGCCGGTTGCAGTCGGCCGGGTTGACGCCCGAGGCAGCCAGCCGGACGAGCACTTCGCCGGCGGCAGGCGTCGGCACCGGGAGGTCGATGAGTCGCAGCACCTCGCGGGCCGGCCCCGATCGGTCATAGACCACGGCGCGCATGGTCGCGCTCATGCCGGTTCCCTCCGAAACGGTCGCCCGGACTCGCCGCTAGCCGAATATGAAGTCGGCCGTCGTCAACTGATTGGCGCCGATGCCAGCGACGGTGATCGTCAGGTCGTCGCCGTCGACGGTGATCGTCGCGCCGCCGCTGCCGCTGGCGATGTTGAGATCGGCAAAAACAAAACCCTGGATCAGGATCTTGTCGCTGTTGTCGGCGAAGTCGGTGATCGTGTTGCTGCCCTGGCCCGAGCCGAACGTGAAGGTGTCAACGCCGCCGCCACCCGTCAGCGTATCGTTCGCCGGGCCGCCGATCAGCGTGTCGTTGCCGTTACCACCGACCAGCGTGTCGAAGCCCTGCATCCCAAGCAGCAAATCGTTGCCGTCGCCGCCGTTCAGGCTGTCGCGCCCGCCCTGGCCGCGCAGCGTGTCGTTGCCCGCGCCGCCGAGAACGGTATCGAAGCCGGAATTGCCGTTCAGGACATCGCTATCGGCGCCGCCGTCGATCGAGTCGTTGTTGCCGCCGCCGAAGGCGGTGTCGTTGCCGCCCTCGCCCATGATGATGTCGTCGTCGGTCTGGGCCTTCATCGAGTCGTTGCCGGCGCCGCCCATGACCGTGTCGTTGCCCAGGTTGCCGAACAGGCTGTCGTTACCGACGCCGCCGCCGACCAGGTCGTTGCCGGCCTGTCCATAGGCACGATCGGCACCGCCGGCACCGTCCAGCGTGTCATTGCCGGCCCCGGCGGCCATGACGTCGTCGGTGGCATCGCCCACCATGCGGTTGTCGCCGGTGCCGCCGGCGATCAGGTTCTCGATACCGGTCGCCGCCAGCGACACGTCAACCAGATCGGACAGATCGACCGTGCCGTCGCCGAACTGCACCTTCTCGATATCCGATGCCAGCAGCTGGAACCCGGCCTCGCCGCCGCCGAACTTCATCCGCACGGCGGCGCCGGTGAATACGGCCTGCGACCCGCTGCCCGGATCCGGCAAGGTGAGTAGCGAGGTAAGCTGCGAGCCCGAGATCAGACGGACCTGGAAGTCGTCCTTGTCGCCGAAGTCGAGCACCGCGGTGTCGACGCCGTTGCCGCCGAACATCGAGTCGTTGCCGGTACCGGACACCAGCATGTCGTCCTCGGTGCCGCCGTCCAGGCTGTCGGCATCGCTGCCGCCGAACAGCGAGTCGTTACCGCCCTTGCCGACCAGCACGTCGTTGCCATCGCCGCCGATCAGGCTGTCTCGCCCGGTGCCGCCGGCATAGTTGTCGGCGGCGGCGGTGCCATCGAGCTGAGCGAACCCGAACAGCAAGTTGGCGGCGCCGGTCAGGATGGCGCCGTTGCTGGCCCCCGGCTTGCCAATCATCAGGTCGCTGAAACCGTCACCGTTGACGTCGTTGACGCCCTGGGCGGAGCGGATCTTGTCGTTGCCCGAGCCGATATACTTCACGCCCTCCTGGTCGTTCAGGTCGTCCAGGACGATCGGGCCGCTCAAGCCCGGTTGGCCGAACACGACGTAGACCGCCCCGGCATTGTTGCCGGGCGAGGTGTAGCCGTAGGCGGTGATCACGACGTCGTCGATGCCGTCGCCGTTGAAGTCGCCGGCCGACTGGATGTCGAAACCGAAGGCGTCGCCGGGATTCTCGCCGACGATCTTGATCCCGCCGTTGCCAAGGTTGCCGAGGCTGAGGTTGGCGGGGAACCCGCCGGGGCCACCGAAGACGATGTAGGCGGCGCCGTTGGTGCCGTTGTTCGGCGCCCCGACGCCGATATCCGCGAAGCCGTCGCCATTGACGTCGCCGATGAAGTCGACGTTACCGCCATTCAGGAAGTCCTGCTGGAACTCGCCGATGATGGCGAACCCAGCGTTGTACGTCGACAGGAGCTCCATGTTGCGGGGATAGAGCCGGTCATCCTGACCGAAAACCACGAAGATGCGGCCGCCGTAGTTGTAGCCGTTGCCGGCGATCAGGAAGTCGTCGCGGCCGTCGCCGTTGAAATCGCCATCGCCGCCGACCGCCACGCCCGCTTGCGGACTGTAGAACGAGTAGAAGAAGTTGCCGCTGTTGAACAGCGAGATGTCGCCATAGAGCGCCTGATCGCCGTGGATCAGCGAGGCGCCGCCGATATTCGCGCCGTAACCGAAGCCGGGCGAACCGATCACGAAGTCGTCCAGGCCGTCGCCGTCGACGTCGCCGACCGAGGCGATCCCGGTCCCGGCGCCGTCGCCGGCATAGGCGCCGAACACGCGGAAGCTGCCGACGCCGAGCAACTGGTTCTGCTGGAACCCGTTGCTGTCGCCGAACACGACGTAGGCCTGCCCCGGCTCGTAAACCGTCTCAGAGGCACCGACCAGCAGGTCGTCGATACCGTCGCCATCGAAGTCGCCGCCCGACTCCACGGTGCGACCGGCATAGTCCAACGCGCCCTCGCCGAACAGGCTGAAACCGGCATTGCCCAGGTTGTTGAGGTCGATCGGATTGAGGAAGGCGTTGACGCCGCCGAAGATCACGTAGGCGGCGCCGGCATTGGTGAAGACGTTGTTGCCGTAAAAGGAGTCGACGCCGGGCGCGCCGATGACGATGTCGGCGATGCCGTCGCCATTGAAATCGCCGCCGCCGCCGACCGAGTAGCCCAGCAGGTCGCCGGCGAATGCGCCCAGGATATCCTGGCCGATCCCGACCAGCCCATTGGCCAAATTGAGGACGCGTGTCATCTGTCCCCGCACCACCCCGAAAAAACTACTGATACGCTTCTTGTTGTCTCCTAATGATACACCGGCGTGCGGCAAGCGGCCAACGAAAAGGGCATCCCCCGTTCAGGGGATGCCCCGCCTCGAAATCCCGGCGTCGCGAGCCGGGGTCAGCCCGACCGCTTGTCGCCCAGGATCTTGATCTCACGCTGCGGGAACGGGATCTCGATGCCGTTGGCTTTCAACGCCGTCCAGATCATCAGCATCAGATCGCCACCGACCCGGTTCTCGCCGTCGTCGATGCCCTCCATCCAGAACTCGACCAGGATATCGATGCCGGAGTCGCCGAAGCCCTCGATCTCGGCGTCGGGGCGCTCCTCGATCGGCAGGTCGTCGCCGCTCAGCACCTTCGGGTGGCTCGCCGCCACCTCGCGCACGATATCGAACAGCTTCTCCAGGTCGGTGTCGTAGGCGACCTGAAAGCGCAGCGAGTAGCGCTGCTTCTTGTTGTTGTGCGTCCAGTTGACGAAGGCGGTGGTGATGAACCGCTCGTTCGGCACCATGATGTCCTTGCCGTCGAAGGTCTCCAGCGTCGCCGAACGCATGGTCAGCTCGCGCAGCGTGCCGGACCGGCCATCCTCGAGCTCGATGAAGTCGCCGATGGTGATGGTGCGGTCGAGCAGGATGATGATGCCGGAGATGAAGTTCGACGCGATCTGCTGCAGCCCGAAGCCGAGGCCGACACCCAGCGCGCCGCCGAACACCGCCAACGCCGTCAGGTCGATCCCCATGACGTTCAGCAGCAGCAGGAAGATCAGGACGAACAGGCCGATCTCGAACAGCTTCGCCACGACCTCGCGGGTGCCGGAGTCGAGCACCGTCTGGTTGCGGATCACGCGCTGGCCGGTGGCGTTCGACAGCCGCCCGAGCCAGAACAGCACGACGCCGAAGACGAAGGTGCGCAGCGCGGCGTAGAGCGTGATGCGGATGTTGCCGATCTCGAAGGCGACGCTATCCAGGTGCGCGATGACGTCGCCGAGCAGGCCGGTCATGTACAGCAGCGCGATCGGCACGCCGATCCACTTCAGGATGAAGATGATCGTCGGGTTCTTGATGAAGTGGCTGGCGAGGCTGAAGGCGAGAAAGACGAACGCGGCGCCCTGCGCGGCGCGTGCCACCCACATCTGCCCGACGACGCCAGTGCTGATCACCGTGGCGAGGCCGAGAATGATGGCGAGAACGATCGGGAACAGCAGTTCGCGGAACTGATGCACACGCGTCCGCACGTCCTGTAGCGAGCCGGACTCCGGCGCCTCGCGAAACACCCGGATGCGCGTACGCGCGTAGGAAGCGAGCCCCCAGGAGAACGGCAGCGCCACCAGCACAATGGCGATCTGGATGTAGAAATCCGGACTGCTGAGCAGCGTCAGCGCCGCCGCCGGAACCGTCTCAAGCCATTCGCCCAGACGCTGCATCGCCTAACTGACCCTCGCTGGCCTGCCTGTGCCATTCAATCTAGTCCGAACCGAGCGGAAAGTACCGTCGGCGCGGCGGCGGTCGCATCACGGCAAACGAAAAGGGGCGCCCCGCGGGGCGCCCCTCGTCGTCTCGAGCCTGGGTGGCTAGCTTACATCATGCCGCCCATGCCGCCCATGCCGCCCATGTCGGGCATCGCCGGAGCGGCGGCCGACTTGTCTTCCGGCTTGTCAGCGATCATCGCCTCGGTGGTGATCAGCAGGCCGGCGACGGAGCCGGCATCCTGCAGCGCGGTGCGCACCACCTTGGTCGGGTCGATGATGCCGGCCTTCAG
>CAZVLI010000255.1:0-6157 GCA_964627965.1 uncultured Rhodospirillales bacterium | reverse complement strand
CAGGTCGAGCACCACCGCGTCCACCTCTGGCGGCCCAGGCAGCGACGTCAGCACCACCTCGCACTGCTCGGCCAGCGCCTGCGGGCTGTCGGCCCAGGTCGCCCCGGCCTGGACGTGGCGCTCGGCGAGCTGGCGATGCAGGTCGTTCACCGTCAGGTCGAAGCCGCCCTTCTGCACGTTGGACGCGAAACTCGCGCCCATCGTGCCGAGGCCGATGAAGCCAACCTTGGTCATGCGGCGATCACTTCTCTTCGGCGTCGAGTTCGGCGAAGACTTCCTTGGCGATGGTCGCGCCGGTCATCGCGCGCGGCCAGCCGGCATAGAAGGCGAGGTGGGTGATGACGCCGATGATCTCCTCACGCGTCACGCCATTGTAGAGCGCACGCTGCAGATGGCCGCGGAGTTGGCGCTCGTGGCCCATGGCGACGAGGGTGGTCACGGTGATCAGGCTGCGGTCGCGCTTGGAGAGCTCCTCGCCCTCCCAGACCTCGCCGAAGACCATGCGCTCGGTGAATTCGACCAGTTTCGGCGCGGTGCCCTTCAGGCCGTCGCGCGCGGCAGTGGATGGTGCCTTGACCATGTTCTGTGTTCCCTCTTGCTGGATGGCGTGAGGGACAGCCTAGGGCGGCGCCAGCGGCGGCGGCAAGCTCAGGCGCTGCGGCGCGCCTCGCCGGCCTTGCCACGGGCGGTCAGGACCAGCCGCAGAGCGTCGGCGACGGCCGCCTGGGTCGGATCGATCACCGGCACGCCGAGCCGTTCCTCCAACGCGGCGCGATAGGCGGCCATGCCGGCGCAGCCCATGACGATGGCCTCCGCGCCGTCCTGGTCGATCAGCTCCCGGCCGACCTGCGCCATGCGTTCGAGCACCACCGGCCCCTGCGCTAGCTCGGCGACGGTGAGCTCGATGGCACGGTCGCCGGCCAAGCGCGGACTCAGGTGCAGCGACGCGACATAACGCAGATGGCGCGGGATCGAGCGCTGCAGGATGGAGATGATGCCGAAGCTCGCACCCAACGCCATCGCGGCGTGCATGCCGCATTGCGCGATGCCCAGCACGGGCGCCGACGTGGCTTCGCGCGCGGCGTAGAGCCCCGGATCGGAAAAGCACGCGACGACGTAGGCGTCCGCCGCATCGGCCGCGACCGCCCTTGCCACCAGCGGCGCCACCGCGACGGCGTCGGCCTGGCTCTCGATCCCGGCAGGGCCCTCGGCGATGTCGACGCAGTCGATCACCGGCCCTTCGGCGAAGCGGAAGGATTCCAGCGCCTCGCTCATGGCGCGAGTGACGCCACGGTTCGAGTTCGGATTGATCACCAGAATGCGTTCGACCATGCCCTTGCTCCGGTCCTTTGCATTACAGTGCCAGCGACCATCCACCAGGAGCAAGCCGATGTCACGCTGGACCGCCCGCCGCCGCCGCTTTCGCGAGATGCTGAACACCGAAGCCTGTGTCTATCCGGCCTCGGTCTTCGACCCGATCTCGGCCCGCATCGCGGAGAACCTGGGCTACGAGATGGGCATGTACGCCGGCTCGCTCGCTTCGTTGTCGGTGCTGGCGGCGCCGGACCTGATCCTGCTGACGCTGACCGAGTTCGCCGATCAGGCGCTGCGCATCAACCGTGCCAGTGAACTGCCGCTGTTCGCCGACGCCGACCATGGTTACGGCAACGCGCTGAACGTGGAACGCACGGTGATCGAGCTGGAGACCGCCGGCATGGCCGGGCTGGCGATCGAGGACACCGACCTGCCGCAACCGTTCGGCACCGGCGGCAAGGCGCGGCTGCTCTCGATCGAGGAAGGCGTCGGCAAGATGCGCGCGGCGATGGCGGGCAAGGCCGATCCGGACATGGTGGTGGCGGGCCGCACCAGCGCGGCGCAGATGCACTCCGTCGACGACTGCATCGCCCGCGCCCAGGCCTACGAGGACGCCGGCGTGGACGCGCTGATGCTGATCGGCGTGCCGGACCGAACCGCGCTCGACGCCATAGCGGAGAAAGTGAAGGTGCCGCTGCTGCTCGGTGGCGGCGGCAAGGACCTGCGCGATCCCGAGTACCTGGCGGCCAGGGGCGCGCGCTTCCTGCTGCGTGGGCATCACACGTTCACAGCGAGCGTGCAGGCGATCCACGACACCATGAAGGCGCTGCGCGACGGCACCGAGCCGGAGGACATCACCGGCACGGCGTCGAAGGAGCTGATGGCCGAGCTGATCCGCGACGGCGCCTACAAGAAGCGCGGCGACGACTGGCTGTAGTTGCAGGGGGCGTCAACCCGGCCTTGCGCCGGGACCCACTTACCGCGCCGCATGGCGGCATAGGCATGGATCCCGGATCGACGCGCGAGGCGCGCCGTCCGGGATGACAGACTTGGCTAGGCCTTCGCCTTGGCGCGCGGCTTGGCCTTGGCTTTCGGCTTGGCCTTGGCGGCGGGCTTCTTCGACTTCGCGGCAGCCGACTTGCGGGCCTTGTTCAGGTCCGGGCCGGCGTGGGCGCCGATGTTGGCGGCGGCCGACACGCCGACCTGCGTGTCGCGCAGCGCCTTGGCCGCCTTCGGGTTGTCCATGATCTTGTTCAGGATTGCCTGCTGCGCCCGCTCGAACGAGTCGCGATGGGTGACGACATACTCGCGGCTGTCGCGGTAGGCATCGAGCATGCCGTTCACTTCCGGCACCACGTAGCGTGCCACCAGGTCCCAACTGCGCATGGTGTTCTCGCGGTTGGCCCAGTCGTGCACGAAGCCGACGACCACGCCAAAGCCGCCGGTCAGCGCCTGGATCTCCCGGATACGCTTGACCAGATCGTCCGGCGTGCCAATCACCGCCGTCGCGCCTTCGGAGAAGGCCATCATGTCGACGCCCTGGTTCGGGTCCTTGAACGGGCCGACGCCGGGGCGCATCAGCGTGCCGACGTTGTACTCGTTGTGCCAGCGGAACAGGCCGTCCTTGGACTGCGCGATGGCCTCCTCGCGGCTCTCCGCGACGTGCCACATCATCACCACGCGCCAGTCGGAACGGTCGACCACGTTCTTGTGCTTCTTCGCCGACTCCTCCGCGAAGCCCCACTGCGTCGACAGCGACTGCAGGCCGGCCGACGACATCGAGCCGATCGACAGCACGCCGGTCCCGTACTTGCCAGCCAGCGTCATGCCGGACGGGCTGACCATCGAGGCGACGGCGAAGGGCATGTCCTGCTGCAGCGGCAGCAGGTGCAGCTTGGCGTCGCGCATCGTGAACCAGTCAGCGTCGTAGTCGAACCGGTCTTCGCCGCGCAGCAGACGGCGGATCACGCCGATGGCCTCGTCCTGGCGGTCGCGCTGGGTGACCGGATCGATGCCCAGCGTGTAGGCGTCCGACGGAAGCGCGCCGGGGCCGGAGCCGAAGATCGCCCGCCCTCCGGTCATGTGGTCGAGCTGCACCATGCGCTGCGCCACGATGAACGGGTGGTGGTAGGGAAGCGAGACCACGCCGGTCCCGAGCTTGATGCGGTGCGAGCGCTCGCCGGCGGCGGCCAGGAACATCTCCGGCGAGGCGATCATCTCCCAGCCGGTGGAATGATGCTCACCGCACCAGAACTCGTCGTAACCGAGCTGGTCCAGACGCTCGACCAGGTCCAGGTCGGAGCGGAACTGCAGCATCGGATGCTCGCCGATCGGGTGGTGCGGCGCCAGGAAGGCACCGAACTTGACGCGGTTCATGGACGGTCTCCGGAGAAGATGAGTGCGGTTGCACCCTTCATAACACGTTTCAGATACGAACGAAGCGCGGGTCAGCCGCGCAGCGACTGCAGGTGCGCGGATCAGCCGCGCAACAAACGCTCGTGCGCGGATCAGCCGCGCAACGGGCGCAGGAAGGCAAGCACGTCGTCGGCCAGCGCCGCCGGCTGCTCCCAGGCGGCGAAGTGGCCGCCCTTCTCCATCACCGTCCAACGACGGATGTCGGTGTAGGTCCGCTCGGCCAGGCTACGCGGCGGCAGCAGAATTTCGCACGGGAAGGCGGCGTGCGCGGTCGGCACATCGACCGTCTTGCCGTCCGGGATCGGCCAGGGACCGTGCAGGCGCGCATAATACGGCCAGAAGGAAGAGCCGATGGCGCCGGTGAACCAGTAAAGCGCGATGTTGGACAACATCTGGTCCTTCGACAGCGCGGTCTCCACGTCGCCGCCGCAGTCGGTCCAGGTGCGACACTTCTCCAGGATCCAGGCGGCCAGGCCGGCCGGCGAGTCCGTCAGGCCATGCGCCAGCGTCTGCGGCTTGGTGCCCTGGATCGCCTGGTAGCCCGTCTCCTCCTTCATGAAGTGCGCGAGCTGCTTCAGGTAGGCCGCCTCTTCCGCGTTTGGGTTTTCCACCATCTTCGGGTCGCGGCGCAGCGGCAGCATGTTGAGGTGCAGGCCGATGACCTGTTCCGGGTACATCGCCGCCATCACCGAGGTGACGAATGAGCCCCAGTCGCCGCCCTGCAGGGCATAGCGCTCATAGCCCAGCACGTCGGTCATCAGGGTCGACAGGACCGGCGCCATGTCCTCCACGCCGAAGCGCTTCTGGCCCGGCACAAAGCTGAGCCCGTAGCCGGGCAGCGACGGCGCCACCACGGTGACCGCATCCGCCGCATCGCCGCCGAAACTCGCCGGGTCGGTCAGGCGCGGGATGATGTCCATGAACTCCATCACCGAGCCGGGCCAGCCGTGCAGCAGCAGCAGCGGGATCGGGTTCGGCCCCTTCCCCGGCACATGCAGGAAATGCAGGCCGACGTCAGGCAGTTCCGCCTTGTACTGCGGGAAGGCGTTGAGCCGGGCCTCGGCGGCGCGCCAGTCGAAGTCGTCCTTCCAGTAGCCCACCAGGTCGCGCACCGCGTCGACCTCGGCGCCGGCCGACCACGGCTCCACCGGCGCTCGGTCCGGGAAACGGGTGCGCGCCAGCCGATCTTTCAGGTCGGCGATGTCGGCGTCGGGGACATGGAACTGGAACGGCTCGGGCTTGGCGGTCATGGCGGCTTCCTCATTGGTTTCTAAACCCTAGTTGGCCACACCGGGTGGTGCAGGTCGATGACGTAGGTGTGCCGATGCGTCACCGCCGCATGGCGGTGCGGGTGAGCATGCGGCTCCGGACCTTCCCAGCCCTCGTGGTCGTGCTGGTGGTGCTCGTCGTGGACGTGGAGGTGCTCGTGGTCATGGGCGGCGTGGTGGTGCTCCAGTTCCACCGGATCGCCCGCCGGCCAGAGGAACGCGGCAGCGGCCGTCGCGACCAGCGCGACCAGCGCCAGCACGGCGAACCCCGCCGACAGGCCGAGCCAGCCGGCCAGCGGGTAGGCAATCAGCCAGCAGCCGTGCGACAGGGCGAACTGGGCGGCAAAGACGGCAGGTCGGTCGGCATCCAACGCGGACCGCCTGAGCAACCGACCGGCCGGGGTCTGCACCAACGACAGGCCCGCGCCCAGGACCAGCCATAGCGCCAGCAACCCCCACCAGCCCGGCGCCGCCAGGCCAACAAGGAGCCCGGCGCCGAGTATTCCACCGCCGGCCAGCATGAACGGCCGGTCGGGCAACGCGTCGAGCAGGCGCGGCAGGGCCAGGGCGATGACCATCGAACCGGCTCCGGCGGCGGCCAGCGCCACGGCGGTCTCGGTCTCGCCGGCGCCGAGCCGCTCACGAACGTAGACCACCGTGTTGACGATGATCATGGCGCCGGCGCTCGACACCGCCAGCGACAGCGCCAGCAAACCGCGCAGGCGCGGAGTCTTGAGATAGACGCCCAGGCCGTAGCCGATATTGCGCAGCACGCCGCGCTCGCGCGCCTGGGGTTGGGCGGCCGGCAGCCGCGTCGACAGGACCAGCGCCGCTGAGATCAGGAAGGCCAGGGCGTTGGCGGCGAAGAAGGCATCGTAGCTCACCACCAGCAAGGCAAGCGCCGCCAGGGTCGGGCTCAGCAGATTTTCCAGGTCGTAGGCCAGCCGCGACAGCGACAGCGCCCGCGTGTAGCGCCGCTCCTCGGGCAGGATGTCGGGGATGGTGGCCTGGAAAGTCGGGGTGAAGCCGGCCGAGCCGGCGCTCAGCACGAAAATCAGCGCGTAGACCTGCCAGACCTCGGTGACGAAGGGCAGGCAGCCGACGGCGGCGGCGCGCAGCACATCCAGCCCAACCAGCAGGCCTCGGCGCGGCAGCCGGTG
>CAZVLI010000254.1:0-6172 GCA_964627965.1 uncultured Rhodospirillales bacterium | reverse complement strand
GCGCCGCTGGTCGAGACCTTCGACCGCGACAAGTACAACGACAATGCCTCGGTCGCGGAGAACCTGCTGTTCGGCTATCCGGTGGATGCCAGCTTCGACCCGGAGCGTCTGGCCGACAACGACTATGTCGGCGAGGTGCTCGACAAGGTCGGCCTGACCGAGCGCTTCCTGCAAGCCGGTTATCAGGTCGCCGCGACCATGGTCGAGCTGTTCGCCGACCTGCCGCCCGATCACGAGTTGTTCCAGCAGTTCTCGTTCATCGCCGCCGACGACCTGCCGGACTTCCAGGCGCTGCTGCAGCGCGCCGATCGCAACAACCTGGCGGCGCTGTCGGACGACGACCGCAAGCGGCTGGTCTCGCTGCCGTTCAAGCTGATCCCGGCACGCCATCGTCTGGGCGTGATCGACGACGACATGAAGGACGCGATCCTGGCGGCGCGCCGCACTTTCGCCGACGGCCTGCCCGAGGACATGTCCGGCGCCATCGCCTTCTTCGACGAGGCCCGCTACAACGCCGCCGCCAACCTCCAGGACAACATCCTGTTCGGCAAGGTCGCCTACGGCCAGGCGCAGGCTGCCGACCGGGTGGGCGGGTTGATCCGCGACGTGGTCGAGGAACTCGGCCTGCGCGACACCGTTTCCAGCGTCGGCCTGGAATTCCCGGTCGGCATCGCCGGCAGCCGCCTGAACGGCGTGCAGCGCCAGAAGCTCGGACTCGCCCGCGCGCTGATCAAGCGGCCCCGCGTCCTGGTCCTCTCCGAGGCGACGGCATCCCTGGACAGCGCCAGTCAGGCGCGGATAATGGATGCGCTGCTGGAGACGTTCCAGGGCCGCTGCCTGATCTGGGTACTGCACCGCAGCGAGATGGCCGAGCGTTTCGACCGCGTGCTGGTGGTGAAACAGGGTCGGGTGGTGGAACAAGGCACGTTCGCCGAACTGAGCCAGGACGGTACCGAATTGCGGCAGCTCCTGGACAACGAGCAGTAGAGGCGACGGGAGAAGCCGATGAGCCTGAACGAGGAAGTGGAACTGCTGCGCAGTGTGCCGCTTTTCTCCAAGATCGAGCCCTCCAAGCTCAAGCTGCTGGCCTTCACCAGCGAGCGGCTGACCTTCGCCGAGGGCCAGAGCCTGTTCCTGCAGGGCGACATGGGCGACGCCGCCTACGTCCTTGTCGACGGCACGGCCGACGTGATCATCGACACGCCGAACGGCCCGCTGACCGTCGCCAAGGTCGGCAAGAACGCCTTCGTCGGCGAGATCGCGATCCTGATCGACGTGCCGCGCACCGCCACCATCACCGCCACCTCCAAGCTGGAGACGCTGCGCATCTCCAAGGACCTGTTCTTCCGGCTGGTGAAGGAATTCCCGGAGATGGCGGTCGAGATCATGCGCGTCCTGGCCAGTCGCCTGGAGGCCACCAACAACCAGCTTGCCGAAGCCAATCGCAAGCTGCAGCAAGCGCAGAGCGCCGGCTGACCCGTACCTCGCATGCCGTGGCGTAACCGATGAGCCGACTGAACAGTGTGATCCGCCGTCTGCGCGCCCAGCGCGACTGTCTGAACCAGGCCGCCCGGATGATCGCCGGCATGGATGGCCCGGTGCTCGAGCTCGGCCTGGGCAACGGCCGCACATTCGATCACCTGCGCGAACGCTGCGAGGGTCGCGAGATCTTCGTCTTCGAGCGACAGGTCGCGGCGCATCCCGACTGTATTCCCGACGACGCGCACCTGCTGCTCGGTGACTTCAAGGAGACCATTCCGGCGGCGGCGGAGCGGATCGGCCGCAAGGCGGTGCTGGCACACTGCGACTTCGGCAGTGGCGACAAGGATGCGACCGCGCGTCTGGCCGAATGGCTCGGCCCGGCCCTCGCACCGCTTCTGGCGCCAGGCGCGGTGGTGGTTTCCGACCAGCTCCTGAACATTCCGGGCGCACTGCCGCTGCCGCTGCCTGAAGGCGTCGCCGAAGGCCGCTACTACATGGTCCGGATGCCGGACTAGCCATGCCGGACGAGTCGGTCGCCGGGCTGCCGCGGATCAAGAATCCCGCTGGCGATCTGCTCGGCCTGGAAATTCTTAGCGTCGACCGCGAAGCCGGCACCGCGCGCGTCGCGTTCGACGCCGGCCCGCAGCTGTGCAATCCGATGGGCGCGCTGCAGGGCGGGTTCATCGCCGCCATGCTGGACGAGGCGATGGCCATTGCCGCCGTCGCCCAGGCCGACTTCACCATCGCGGTGCCGACACTCGACCTGCGCTGCAACTACCTGGAGGCGGCGCAGCCCGGCCGGCTGGTCGCCGAGGGCGCGGTTCTGCGCCGCGGTCGCTCGGTCGGCTTCCTGGAAGGCAAGCTGTTCGACAGCGAGGGCAAGCTGCTGGCGACCGCCCAGGCGACCGCGCGGATCGTCCCGATCCCACCCAAGATGAACTCGGCATGAGCGCCGGCCGCGATCTCTACCCCGACATCGAGCCCTACGACAGCGGTACCCTGAAGCTCGACCAGGGCCACGTGATGTACTGGGAGGAGTGCGGTCGCCGCGACGGCCAGCCGGTGCTGTTCCTGCACGGCGGGCCGGGCTCGGGTTGCTGGCCGCTGCATCGCCGCTTCTTCGACCCGAAGCATTACCGCATTATCCTTTTCGACCAGCGCGGCGCCGGTCGCTCGCGGCCGATCGGGGCGCTCGCCGGCAACACCACGCAGGCGCTGGTCGCCGACATCGAGAGCCTGCGCGAGCATCTGGGCATCGAACGCTGGCTGCTGCTCGGCGGCTCCTGGGGCTCGACCCTGGCGCTGGCCTACGCGCAGACGCATGTCGAACGCTGCCTCGGCCTGATCCTGCGCGGCATCTTCCTGGGCGAGCCCGGCGAGGTCGACTGGTTCATGCACGGCATGGGCCGCATCTTTCCCGAGGCGCGGCGCGACTTCCTGGCGCCGATCCCGGAGGCCGAACGCGACGACCTGCTGGCCGCCTACTACCGCCGGCTGATCGACTCCGACCCCGCGGTGCATCGGCCGGCGGCCTTGGCATGGAGCCACTACGAGAGCCGCTGCTCGGCACTGCTGCCCGATCTCGACGCCTCGGCCGTAACGCTACCCGAGGCGGCGCTCTGCCTCGCGCGGATCGAGGCGCACTACTTCGTCAACGACTGCTTCCTGCGCCCGAAGCAGCTCATCGACGATTGCGATGTGCTGCAGGACATGCCGATCGAGATCGTGCAGGGCCGCTACGACGTGGTGTGTCCGGTGGAGAGCGCCGACCGTCTGGCGCAGGCGCTACCTCGTGCGCGCTACACCATCGTCCCCGACGCCGGCCACGCCGCGTCGGAACCCGGCACCCGCCGCGCCCTCGTCGCCGCCACCGAACGCTTCAAGCGCCGGCGCTAGGTCGAGCGCGTCGCTTCGTCCGGCTACGCGACCGCTTCGAGCAGGTCGGTCAGGACCCGGTCCGAGGCGAACTCGTCCTCGGCGATGGCCCTTGCCGCGCGCGCGTGCCGGTCATAGTCGGCTTCGATCTCGGCGATCGCGGCCGCGGCTTCCGTCGCATCGCGGAAGCTGAGGAGGCCTTCGCCCGTCGGCAGCCAGTCCTCGAACCCCGTGCTCTGGGTGACGACAGGACGGCCCGAGGCGAGGTAGCAGGCGCTTCGCTCGCTGAACCAACCGCATCGCGATGTCACGTAGCCATGCTTCGCCACGGCGAACTCGCCGCGCGAACGCCGCAGGAAGTCCCGGTAGGTCCAGATATCCCGCGTGACATCGGGGCCATGGTGCAACTGCCAGCCGGCTTCATTCAGCCGCTTGGCCGGCGCGTGCGAACCGCTCAGCGCGAGCGCCATGGGCGCATCGACATGCTGCGGCAGATCGAAGTACGGCCCGAAGGAGTGCGACTTCATGCCGTACTCGACGCCGTCGTAGGAACGCGTGGGGTAGCTGTCCCACTGCATCACGGTGGTGTACGGGCCGCCCGTCGGTGAAGCGGTCCGCGGCCAGAACTCGAGCGCGATCGGCTGACGGGTAAAGCGCCAGTTCCGTCCGTCGTCGGGTACCCGCGCGCTATTGTTCGCGACGCCAAAGCCGAAGGTCAGAAACCGGTTGTGCGCGTCGGTCCAAAGCCGGCGGTCCCGAACCGTGACCTGTCGCACCTGCTCAAACGCCGGATCCGTGTCGATGAAGACGCGCACCGGTACACGGCCGAACCAGTCGCGTGCCGGGTTGGAGCCTGAGATGTTGATGAGCATGTCGGCGCCATCGATCGCGTCTTCGACTCGGTTGGCGATGGGGCCGTGCCAGGTGTTGGTGTGCCAGTCGAAATAGCCCCAGCGCTCGGCGAGACCGAGCGCTTCGAACGCAGGGCCAGCGTAGTCGAGGCCGATAGTTGGATCGGTGATGTTCGTCTGCGTCGTGGGGTCGTAGCAGCACCCTTCGAACTCGTCGCTGTCCTCCAGGAAATAGACATCGTGCCCGAGCGCCGCGAGGCCCGCGACATAGTTCAGGTAGTGCCATGTCATGCCGCCGAACGGGCATCTGACAACGTAGCCGAGGACCAGGATCTTCACCGCGAAACCTTCCCGGCGTGCCTGTATCTACACGTCGAACTCGGCGATCACCGGCACGTGGTCGGACGCGGTCGGCCAGCCGCGTGCCTCGCGGATGATGTAGGCCTTCTTCAGCGCCGGGCGCAGGGCCGGTGTGACCCAGATGTGATCCAGTCGCCGGCCCTTGTCGGCGGCCGCCCAATCCTTCGCGCGGTAGCTCCACCACGAGTAGATCTTCTCGTCGGCCGGCACGAACTCGCGCACGGTGTCGACCCAGTCGTGGCTCGCCTGCCACTTCGCCATCGCGTCCACTTCAATGGGCGTGTGGCTGACCACCTTGAGGAGCTGCTTGTGGCTCCAGACGTCGGTCTCCAGCGGTGCGATGTTGAGGTCGCCGAGCAGGATCGCGCGGCGGCCGTCGTCGCGATGCGTGGTGAACCAGTCGGTGCACTCGCGCAGGAAGTCGAGCTTGTGCTGGAACTTGTCGTTCACCTTCGGGTCGGGCACGTCGCCGCCCGCCGGCACATAGAAGTTATGCAGCTCGATGCCGTCGAGGATGCGGCAGTGGATGTGCCGCGCATCGTCCTTCGCCGCCCACTTCAGGTTGCGCGGCTCCTCCAGCTTCACGTTGCGCCGCGCGAACACCGCGACGCCGTGATAGCCGGCCTGGCCGTGCAGGGCGTGGCGCGTGTAGCCCCACTTGCGGAACGGCGCCAGCGGGAACTGGTCGTCGCGCACCTTGGTCTCCTGCAGGCACAGGACGTGCGGCTTGTGCTGCGTGACGAACTTCTCCACGCAGTCGATGTGCGCCCGTACCGACGCAACGTTCCACGACGCGACTTTCAGGCGCATCTACTTGGCGTAGGTGATGGTGAGCGTGCCGACGCCGTCGAGGCCGCCTTCCAGCGTGTCGCCCGGCTGGATCGGCCCGACGCCCTCCGGCGTGCCCGAGTAGATCAGGTCGCCCGGCGCCAGCTCGAACAGGCCGGACAGGTAGGAGATCGTCTCCGGCACGTTCCAGATCATGTGGTCGACGGTGCTGTCCTGGCGGATCTCGCCGTTGACCTTCAGCCAGATGCGGTTCTTCTCCGGATGGCCGATGGCGCTCACCGGCTGGATCGCGCCGATCGGGGCGCCCCGGTCGAAGCCCTTGCCGATGTCCCACGGCCGCCCGTCCTTGCGCATGATCGACTGCAGGTCACGCCGCGTCATGTCGATGCCGATGGCATAGCCGTAGACGTGGTCGAGCGCGTCGGCCTCGGCGATGTTGGCGCCGGCCTTGCCGATGGCGATCACCATCTCGATCTCGTGGTGGAAGTCCTTGGTGCCCATCGGATAGGGGATCGTGGCGCCGTCCATCACCACCGCGTCCTGCGGCTTCATGAAGAAGAACGGCGGCTCGCGATCCGGGTCGCCGCCCATCTCGCGCGCGTGCGCGGCGTAGTTGCGGCCGACGCAGTAGATGCGATGCACCGGGAACAGGTCGTCGGTGCCGACCACCGGCACGGTGCCTTGCGGCGGCTGCGGAATCACGAAGCCCATGAACGCTCTCCGAGGGATGGGGAAGTCAGAACAGGTTGAACGTATTGCCGATCACGCCGAGCGGCCAGCGACCGCTCTCATATAGCCGAAACTTGAGCGCGAAG
>CAZVLI010000253.1:0-6173 GCA_964627965.1 uncultured Rhodospirillales bacterium | reverse complement strand
CGTTTCCGGATGCCTCGTAGGCTCCGATGATCAGGTCGTCGTTGCCGTCGCCGTCGATGTCGCCGCCGGCGAGCGCGGCGCCGGCGAAGGCCGCGTCGTTCGGCTCCTGGAAGGTCACGCCGCCGGCGCCCAGGCTGCCGAGCGCGATATCGGCGCCGAGGCCGGCGGAACCGAAGACCAGATAGCCGGTCGGGAACGCGTTCAGGTTGGAGCGCGCGGCGACGAAGAAGTCGTCGATGCCGTCCTGATTGATGTCGCCCACCGACGCCACGGTCGTGCCGGCGAGATGGAAGATACCCTCGCCGCTGAGCTGCAGGCCGTTGGCGCCCAGGCTGCCGGCGTTGACGCTGGCCGAGAAGCCGCCATTGCTGCCGAACACGACGTAGCCGGCGCCGGCATTGACGTTGGCGTCGTCGTTCTGCCGCGCGCCGAAGAAGACGTCGTCGACCCCGTCGTTGTTGACGTCGCCGCCGAAGGCCACGGCGCCGAAGCCGTCGCTTGCCGCCTCGCCGACGATCCGGAAGCCGTTGGCGCCGGTCAGGCTGTTGACGTTGACCTGGCTGGCGAAGGTACTGCCGAACACCACGTAGGCGGAGCTGTTGCCATCTATCGCGCCGAGAATGATGTCGGGAATGCCGTCGCCGTTCACATCGCCGCCGGCGCCGACGTAGTTGCCGACGCGGGCGTTATAGGCACCGCCCGTGATGAGTTGGCCGGCTCCGGTGAGCCCGCTGGTTACATTGACGATCTGCGCCATCGCCGTCGAATCCGGTTGCAGGGTTTGCTGAATTAAGCGGAGGTTAACCGTATTGTTCCTCCCGTGACAGTATCAATCGCCGGACCGCCGACCCGGCGCGAAGGGCGTCAGGAGGGCTCCGAATGGTCTATCTAGCCAATTTGAACGAGCCATCTGTTGCGCGCTTCGCGGAACTGCTTTCGCGCCCCGGCATCCTGCGCATTCCGGGCGCGCACAACGGCATGGCGGCGTTGCAGGCGCGCGATGCCGGCTTCGATGCGCTCTACCTGTCCGGCGCGGCGATGAGTGCGTCGATGGGCCTGCCCGACGTCGGTCTGATCGGCATCGACGACGTCTGTTTCTTCATCCGCCAAGTCGCCGGTGCCAGCGGATTGCCGGTGCTGGTCGACGGCGATACCGGCTTCGGCGAGGCGCTGAACGCGATGCGCATGGTCGCGGCGTTCGAGGCGGCGGGTGCCTCGGCGGTGCACATCGAGGACCAGGTGCTGCCGAAGACCTGCGGCCACCTCGCCGACAAGCGCCTGGTCTCGGCCGACGAGATGGTGGCCAAGATTGCCGCCTGCCGCCGCGCCCGGCGCGAGCTGTTCCTGATCGCGCGCACCGACGCCGTCGCGGTGGAGGGATTCGATGCCGCCGTCGCGCGGGCGAAACGCTACGTCGAGGCCGGCGCCGAGGCGATCTTTCCCGAGGCGCTGACTTCGCCGGAGATGTTCCGCGCCTTCGCCGACGCGCTGCCGGGCGTGCCGCTGCTGGCCAACATGACCGAGTTCGGCAAGACCCCGATGCTCGGCGCCGACGAGTTCGAGGCGCTGGGCTACGCCATGGTGATCTGGCCGGTGAGCTCGCTGCGCGTCGCCAACAAGGCCCAGGAGGATCTCTACGCCACGCTCGCCGCCGACGGAAAAACGTCAGCAATGCTGACCCGGATGCAGACACGCGCCGAACTCTATGCCACGCTGCGTTATGCCGAGTACGAGCGGCTCGATGGCGAGCTGGCACGGCGGCAGCGGGAGTAGCGCATGGCCAGGCGCATGCGGGTCAGGGTGAAGACGGGGCAGTTCGCGGTGCGTCGCCGTCGGCAGAAGGCCAGGGCTGGCGCGGTCGCTGTTCCGAAGCCGACCTGGCCACCGGGCATCGGCCACAACCAGGGTCCGCCACTCGACGAGCCGACCCCGCCGTGGCGCGGCGGCGACCTCGCGACCTATTTCGCCTGGGAGGCGGCCTGCGACGCGGCCTGGGAACAGCCGCCATACGAGATCGTCATGTTGCGCCTGCGCCGCGCCGAGTCGCTGGGCATGACCTACCGCCAGTACACCCTGGAGATCATGGAGCGCGGCCGGTATCTCCAGCCGGGCGATCTCGACTAGCCGCCCAGTCGTCGGCCCAGCGTTGCAGCGGCAGGATCGCCGCCAGTAGCGCGCGCCCGGATTCCGTGAGCGCGTAGCCCGCGTCGGCCGCGACGATTTCGGCTTCGCGCAGTTCCGCCAGCCGCCGGTTCAGCATCGTCGGCGAAACGTCGTCGCAGCGCGCCCGCAGCGCGCGAAACGTCAGCGTCTCGTCGCGCAATTCCCAGATCACCCGCAAGGTCCATCGCCGCCCCAGCAGGTCGAGCAGTGCCATGATCGGCCGCCCGGTGGTCGAGCCACGGACCGGTTGACCAGGTTTCGGTGTCGTCATCGCTGCCTCTTGACGTGCTACATAAAGCGTAGCATATGCTACGAATAGTGTAGCACATGGAGAGCGAGCATGACCGCCCCGCGCATTGCCCCATTGGAACCGCCCTATCCGCCCGAGACGCAGGCCGACTTCGACCGGGTGATGAAGGGCGCGCCGCCGATCGCGCTGTTCCGGACCATCGCCCGCGATCGCCGCCTGCTGGGGCGGTTCTTCGGCGGCGGGCTGCTGGACCGGGGCAACCTGACCCTGACCGAGCGCGAGACAATGATCCTGCGCACCACGGCGCGACACGGCTGCGTCTACGAATGGGGCGTGCATGTGGGCGTGTTCTCCCAGGCGGCACACCTGTCGGACGAACAGATCGGCGCACTGACTCACGGCGCGACTCACGACCTGACTCACGCTTCGACTCTCAGCGACGACCAGCGCCTGATCGTGCGCCTGGCCGACGCGCTGTACGACACCAGCCAGGTCGACGACGCGCTCTGGGCGGAACTGGCGGCGCGCTGGGACGCGGCGGCTTTGCTGGAGTTGCTGATGCTGGCGGGCTTTTACGCCAAGGTGTCTTACATCGCCAACGCCCTGCGCCTGCCCCCGGAGCCCGGAACGCCCAGCTTCAGCGACGTTGCGCCCGGCGGAACCACCACAGGAACAGCGGCCCGGTGAGGTAGAATGCGGCGCAGGCCTGCAGCGGCGTTGCCGGATCGGGAAAGATCTCGCCGAGGAAGCCGGCGGCCGGGGGTGCGGCCGTGTTGCCGGCGTACCACACCGTCATGAACAGGCCGAGCGCGACCGCGCGGTGCTTCGGCGCCACCACCTCGGCCGGGAGCGCCATGATCGCCCCGGCCGGCGCCGAGCCGATCAGCCCCATGATCACGAACAGCCACAGCGGCGCGTCCAGCACCGGCACCAGCCACGCACATATGCCCCAGACGACGATGCCGGTCAGGATCACCGCGTCCGGTCGGCCGCGCGACGCGATCCAGCCGCCGGCCGGGATCACCAGCAGCGGCAGCCAGGCGATCAGGCCCAGCGAGATGGCGATCCGCGTTGGCGCGACGCCCTCCGCCACCAGCACCGTCGGCAGGAAACTCAGATAGGCGATGAAGGGCGCCATGAACATGGCGAACAGGGCGCCGGCGATCAGGACCAGCTTGATCTCGCGCCGGCTTGGCCAGGACCAGGCCGCGTCGTCCGGTTCCAGGTCCGGCGGCCGGCGGTAGACCACGGCCGTCAGCAGCAGCGCGACGGCGGCCAGCGCCGCGGTGGAGCCGATACCGAGGCGCCAATCCGCCGCTGCGCCCAGCGGCGCGAACAACAGCAAGGAGAGGCCGGTGCCGACCGGCTGGGCGCTGGAAATGACGGCGACGGCGAGCGCCAGGCGCGGCCCGGCGAACCAGTCGTAGGCCATCTTCCCGTTCAGGACCATGACCACCGCCGCGCCCACGCCGCCAAGCACGCGGCCAGCGTAGAGAGCCACGAGGCCATCGGCGGCCGCCGCCAGTGCCCCGCCGGCGGTTAGACAGGCAAAGCCGCAAAGACACATCGTCTTGTCGCCGAACCGCTGCCCCAGAAGTCCGCCGGGCAACGCCAGCAGCAGGCCGGGCGCCATGAACAGGCCCACGAGCGTGCCGATCGCCGTCAGCCCGATGCCGAGGTCGGCGACCATCGCCGGCGCCACCGCGCCGATCATCTGGAACTGATAGCCGATGGCGGTGCGGGCCAGCGCCAGAACCAGCAGGATCGCCAGCTTCATCGCCGCGCCACCAGGAACACCCCGGCCGAGGCCAGGACCAGGCCGACGACCGCGAGCGGCGTGAGTGGCTCGCCGAGGAACAGCCAGCCCGTCACCGCGACCACGCCCGGCACCAGGTAGAAGTTGGCGGCGACACGGCCGGCCGCGCCCCGGTTCAGCATGAAGTAGTAGATCGCCATGCCGCCGATCGAGACGGCGCCGATGTTCCAGGCGATGGAGAGCCAGGCCGCGGCCGAGTTGTCCGACGTCGGCGTCTCGAACAGCGCGGTCAGCACGATCAGCAGTGCCGCCGCCGCCGCGAGCTGCACGGTTGTCGCGGGCAGCAGCGGCAGGTCGCGTCCATGCTGGCCGTAGAGCAGGGTGCCGCCGGCGAGCCCGGCGATGCCGATCGCGCCGAGCAGCAGCGCCTCGACCTCCGTCGCCGTGCCGAGGGCGCGCGGCGCGACCACGATCGCCACGCCGACCGCGCCCAGCACCAGTCCGATCCAGGCCCGGGTCGACAGGCGTTCGCCGAGCAGCGGCACCGCCAGCAGCGCGATGACCAGCGGGTTCAGCGACTGCAGCAACGCGATCACCGCCGTGTTCACCGTGACCATGGCGACGTGGAACGCCGCCAGGGCGACGCCGTTCAGCAGCGCACCGGCCAGCGCCAGCCGCCACCAGCGGCCGCGCAGCGCGCGCCAGGACGCGCGGGTGATCGCGCACAGCAGCAGCAGGATCAGCGCCGCCCCGGCCAGCCGCAGCGCCACGAAGTAGAGCGGCGAGACATGCGCCAACCCGATCCGCGCGGTGACAAAGGACGAACTCCACAGTCCGATGAAGGCGAACGGCGCGAGACGGACCAGCGGGGATGCTGCGGAGGGCGGGGCGGCGGTCATGAAGACATCGATTGGCTCACACGGCGAAGGGGCGCGCAAGCTGGCTGTTGACATGCAACCAAAAGGTTTCATAAATTGTGGCCATGGATGCGGACGCGGTGTTCAAGGCGCTGGCCGACCCGAGCCGCCGGGCCCTGCTCGACAGGTTGTTCGAGCGGAGCGGGCAACGGCTGGGGGAACTGACCGGGGGGCTGGAGATGAGCCGTCAGGCGGTGACCAAGCACCTCGCGATCCTGGAGGCCGCGAACCTCGTGACCACGATGCGACGCGGCCGCGAGAAGTTGCACTTTCTCAACCCGGTGCCGGTACAGGAGATCGCCGCGCGCTGGATCGGCAAGTACGAGACGGCCCGCGTCGCAACGCTGGTCGATCTGAAGCGGGAACTGGAGAACGACGATGGAAACGGTTGAGCTGGACGCGCCGGCGTTCGTCTACGCGATCTACATCAAGGCCACGCCCGACGCCGTCTGGGCGGCACTGACCCGGCCGGAGTTCACCGGGAAGTTCTGGTGGGGCCGGCGCTGCGAGAGCGACTGGCGCCAGGGCTCGTCCCTGACGTTGCGGGCGCCGGACGGCGAACCGGACTTCACCGGCGAGGTGCTGGAGAGCGATCCACCGCGCCGGCTGGTCTACACCTTCGACGTGCGCAAGATCGACGAGCCGCCGAGCCGCGTGACCTATGAAATCGAGGCGGTCGGCGACTCGGTCTGCCTCACCGTCACGCACGACCGCTTCCCGGCTGACAGCATGGTGCGCGCGGGTATCGCCAAGGGCTGGCCTGGTATCCTCTCCGGTCTCAAGACACTGCTGGAGACCGGCGCCCCGCTGGGGCTGAAGGCGGCCTGACCTAGCCGCGTATGAACCGCCCGATCCAGCGCCCCATGTCGGCGTTGTGCGGGCTGGTGGCGAGACTGTCGATGAAGCGTCGGTAGGCCGCGTCGTCGAGTTCGTCGCGGCGCAGGTGGACCAGCGCCTCGGCGATCGCCATGGTCATCTCCGGGTGGCCCTGCACCGAGACGACGTTGCGGCCCACCGTCATTGCTTCGTACGGGCAGAAGTCGCTCGACGCCAGCACCTCTGCGTCCTCCGGCAGGATCGTCACCTG
>CAZVLI010000252.1:0-6179 GCA_964627965.1 uncultured Rhodospirillales bacterium | reverse complement strand
CCCGGCCAAGGCGGCGGTGGCGCAGCTCCTCCTCCACGCCGCCTGGGCCCGGACCACGGCCGGGGCCGCCCCGTCCGCCCCATGGCCGTGGGCCGATTTCCGACCGCTGGCGGCATTGGAGGTCGGCGACGACCGTTACATTGTTGTGTCCGACGGCGCGGGCGAAAGCCTCGCATTTGCCCCAAGCCACGTCGCCGGCACCGCCGAGCCCGGAAAACCGGGCAATGCGGTCGTCGCCGCGCATCGCGATACCCACTTCGCCGGGCTCGACGCGCTGCAACCCGAACAAAGTCTGACGGTTTCCGGACTGGACGGCGCGCGCACCATGTACACTATTCGACAGGCCATGGTGCTGGACCGTCCGCAAATCGCCCTGCCAGAAGACGGGGTCAATCGGTTGGTTCTGGTCACCTGCTGGCCACTGCGCTCGCTGCGGCCCGATCCGACGCAACGCTATGTCGTGGTCGCCGAGCAAACGAGGGAGGGTTTCGATGGTTAGGCATCTCACCCACCAGGCCGACAGCGCCGCCCGGCGCATCGCCGCCTACGCGCACCGCGACGACTGCGCCTTCATGGGCATCCTCGGCACGCTGATCGTGCTCTGGATGCTCGGCATCAAGCTGCTGGTCGGCTGACGGCTCAGTAGCCTTCCGGATTGCCGGTGTCGACCGTCACCGGCACCGTCCACAACCTGTCGACGGCCTGCAGATCCAGCACGTCGCCGCGCGGCACCACGTCGTAGCAATTCTCCAGGCCGCCGCGCTGATGAACGTAGCGCGTGCAGAACCGGCCCTGCCCGTCGACCCGCCAATCGCCCATGATAGCGGCCTTGCCAACCTGCCCGTAGCCGATGCCGCCGGACGCCAGGTAGAGATGCCAGGTATTCGATCGAATGGTGTTGCCTGCTAGCCGAGCGCCAACCGCGTCGGCACTGAGCCGCCCGGCGCTCGTCGTGGATGATCCCATGTCCGGGCACAACGGGCGCACCGCCGCACCGACCCAGATCATCTGCATCAACTCGCCATTGTCGCCGTCGGCAAAGCGGATCGCACTGACCCCGTTCGGCAGCAACAGCACCAGGTTGCCGCCGAAGCCGGCCATGTAGGGGAGCTGGCGAGCACAGTCGCCTGTACCGTAGGCCACCGACCAGAAGCTGTGGTGGTAGCGGGAAGACCCGAACTGACTTCTCCGCCCGCTCGGCAAGCCGTCGGCGGCGCCCCGGAACAGCGCGTCGCGCACCGCCGGCGCATAGAGCAGCTGCGCGTCGCCGTACCGGCCGCCGTTCTGATAAAGCATGGCGATCTTGGCCGCGTCCTCGACCGTCAGGTAAAGCCCGTACCCGAAGATCGGCGTGCCGCGCCGCCCGTCCGGCTCGCGGGTGCGTAGGAGTGGCGCCTGCATCACCCCGATCGGTGCCAGCACCTCCGCGCGCACCATGTCCCAGAGATCGGCATCGGGACCGGCGCGGTCTCGGTAGTAGCTCTCCATTGCGGCAGCCAGCACGAAAGTATGCAGGCCGTCGTAGCGCAGCCGCTCGCCTGGTGGCCACGGATCATCCGGCGCGGCGAAGATCAGCGCCAACCGCTCGTCGCGGCTCGCCGCCCTGCGGGCGGTCATCGCCTCGCGTCTCGGCATCTTCGAGCCGACGCCGACCGCCATGTCCAGCGCGTGGGCGAAGGTCACGTCGGCCCAGCCGTCGCGGCCGGCAGCGATCTCGATATGGTCAGCCACCCGCTCCGCGAACACCTCGGGTCCGTACTTCTCCGCCAGCCGCAGCAACGTCAACGCCGCCCCGGCCGACTTGGTGACCGAGTAGACCGAGTGGCGCATCTCACGGCAGTATGGGAAGTCGCCGTAGCGCGTCGGGCAGCGGTCGGCGTAGAGGCGGCCGTCGACGACCAGCCCGGTCGCGCTCACATGCTCGCGCCCCCACAAGCCGGCGAACTCGTCGAGCAGGTCCGGCGCGACCCGGTCGGACAGATCGGCGAGCGGTAGCATCGGCCACGCCGCCGCACGCTCGCGCTCGAAGCCGGCCCGCACCGCCTCGGCATTCGCCGGCGCGCCGGGCACGTACGTGGCGGCGACTTGGACCCAGCCGTCCCACTGCCCGCGTGGTGCGGTTTCCTGCACAAACTGCAGACGCAGCGCCGAAACCTCACGGTCTTTGTAGAGAAAGGTCGCCAGGCCGTTACGGCCATCGTTTGAACGGCCGGTGTTCAGAACGAACGGGAACGCCGCCCGCGACCAGCCGCCATCGGCCGGTTCGCGCCAGACCCGCCCTGGCGAGAGGATGACGCGAAGCGGCGAGCCGGGGTCGGCGGGTGCGATCAGGTCGCGTTCCACCGGCGCCAGCCGGTCGCCGACCGTGACGAACTCGAAGACCCAGGCCGGACTCGGCATCGCTTCGCCGGGGCAGCCCTCTCGCGCTGTGGCCAGCGCCGCCGGCGGCAGTTCGAGCCGGCCTTCGAAGCGATGCGCCGGCGGCAACGCCTCGCCCAGCGGTGCGAAGTAGTCGTTGTGCACCGGTGCAGCGGGTGCGTGGTCCGGCGACAGCAATTCGCTAGCGGTGACCTTGTCGCGCGCGGTCGGCGGCGTCACCAGCCGCCGGTCGGCGCAATCGAAGGCCGCGATGCCGTCGATCCGGGCCAGTACGGCGCGGCCGCGTCCGTCGCGCTGTGCGCGCAGCTCGTCGCCATCCGGCTCGAAGCTGTAGACCCGCCCGCGATGGTCGGTAAAGCGCAGCACACCGTCCTCGATACGGGCGATAACGCGGTCGTAACGCGGCTGCAGGTTGCGCCACGGACGATGGGTGCCAAGCGCGTAAACGACTTGCGCGAAGCCGTTGCCGTGGAGTTGCTCCACGATCAGCGCGGCGCAAACTGCCGGCCGTCGTTGTCGGTCGAACCAAGTGCCGGTCCAGGCGCCGGCAAACCGCGCCACGTCTCGCGCAATCCCGGCCGCCGGCGTCGCAACCCGGGCATCGGCCGGCAGCAGCACCCGGTGCCGGCAATCCGCCGCCTCGGCCCAGGCCGCACCGCCGCCGGCCGCCGTGGCGACGAACAGGGCGAGCGCGGCGATCCAGGCCTTCATCTCATCGCTACTTCGGCTTGCGGTCCGGGTAGCTGGCGCCCATCCCGAAGCTCGGGTCCATCTGCGCGCCGTAGGCCGGGATCGGGTAGCGCAAGCCCGCCTTCGACAGGCCGTGCAGCCCCTCGATGCCGCGCACGAACTCGTCCGGCGGCATCGCCAGCAGCATCTCGTCGTCCGCCACGCCGCCGTAGCGGCGTTCCGCGTAGCATGGGATCGAAATCGACGTCTCCTTGGTCTGCAACGCCCGGCCCCAGGAGTCGGAACACGCGCTCTCGCCGGTGATGGTCATGTCGTAGCGCTTGTAGCGCTTCCACTGCAGCCCGTTGACGAACAGGATGGTCTGCGCCGGCGTGCCGTAGAACAGCACGATGTCCGGCGGATCGAGCCGCCCGGTGCGCAGCGGCGAGACCGCCAGGCCGGAGTAGCGCCCGGCCTCCACCCGCGTCATCTGCGCCTGATGCTCGCGCGACGCCTCAAGATTGCCGAACCAGACGCCGTTCATGTGCTCGCCGGAGAGATAGCGCTCGCTCGGCACGTTGAGGCCGATGACGCCGCCGCAGTTGCCGCCCGGCATCACGTTGTCGAGCTGGATACCGAGCGTGAAGCCGGCCTGACGCGACTGCGTCACCAGCTGGCACATAGTGAACTTGAAGCCCTCGGTCGGCTGCCGGATGCCCTTGATTTTCAGCATGTCGTCGGCATCGACGAAGTGCTTCATGCCGATCGGGATCGTGCGGATACGCAGCAACTGGACCAGCTGCTCCGCGCAGGATGCCAGGTTCTCCGCCGAGATGTCGTAGGTGTCTTCGGTCTGTACGGCCGCGTCGCTCATTGCCTGTTTCCTCCGTCCCTCACAAGCCGCGACCTCACCACACCGGCCGGACCGCTTCAAGGTCGGCGCCTGAACAGCAGCCCCATGCCATTGAGCGCATTGCCCTGCTTGGTGAAGACGATCTGGCCATGCGGCCCGACGACGATCACGTCGCCTTCGTCGACCTCGTAGGTGCCCGCGAACTTGAGCCCCAGGGCGGAGAACATCACGCGCTTCTCATCGCGGAACTCCAGCGAGGAGATGCCCTGCTCGCCGACGAAGGTGTATCCGACGAGTTCCGGGTCGCCGCCGGCGGCGATCGCCTTCTCTCGCCGCGCCTCGCGGACCGCCTGCAGGGCGGCGACGATCTCGTCGCGTCGCTCCGTCGCCGCCTCGACATAGGCCGCGCGCAGATCGGCGTCGACCATGCGCCATCCGCGCACCGACGCGAGTTCCTTCTCCGCATCTGCAAGCCCGGTCCTGTCGTCTGGTAGCTGTTCGAGCGAGTCCCGGAACGCCGGCAGGGCCGCCTCTGCGATCTCGGACATCCGCGCCGTGGCTGCCTCGGCAAACTGTTTCCGCGCAGGCTCGGTGCCGAAGGAACGCACCTCGCCACCGATCTCCGCCACGAAGCTACGCAATCGGGTCAGGCCAACCGGGCTTTCGGGGAAATCCGCAAGCTTCTGCTCCGCCGTCGCCAGCAGGCCATCGGCAATCGTGTCCGCCCGCGCCCGCGCGTAGGGCAGGAACGCGTCATACTGCTGTGCCGTCACGCCGGCCTTCTTGGTGTTCTCGGCAATGCGCGTGATCCGGGCAATGCCTTCGGCCGTGGCCGGGCTCTGGTCGACCAGCTGTCGCGCGCGAACCACGATCGCCGCGCGGATCGAGTTTCCCTTCTCCGCCAGCGCTTGCTTGAACCGGCTGACGTCGTCGCGCGTCAGTGCTGGACCCAGTTCCTGCTGGATTTCGGCCGGTATCCGCTCAAGCCGTTGCAGCGAGCGCCCACTGTCGTCGAGCGCCGCGATTCGATCGAGCTGCTGCTTCATCAGGGCGTCGTGCAGCGGTGCGAAACGCGCCGCCAGTCGTGGTGCGACCCGTGGATCGTCGGTATCGCTGCCCAGGATGTTCAGGGCCTGCATGAGCTGCCGGGCCTCTTTGAACTCGACCTGCCCGAAGGCCTTGCCGTACGACTCCGGGTCGGCGAAATCGACGTCACGAAGGCGCGCCAGCGTCCGCAACAGTGCTGGCGAATCCGCTTGCGCCAGCAGCGAATCCAGGGCCGTCTGCAACCGCCCTTCGTTGCGCTCGCTCGCGCGGTTGCTCCGCGACGACCGGCTCTTGGTCGCCGCCGGGGCCTGTCGCGCGTTGATCTGTGCCTGCTTTTGCGACTCGATCTCGCGCACCCGCTCGGCGCGCCGCAGCACGCCCTTCAACGCACCGACCACGAAACTACGGGCCTGGCTCAAATCCTTGCGCGCCTGGACGCGCTTCTCCTTGCCCGCCACCTTGCTGCATTCGTAAATGTGCTTCCCGACCGTCCTGGTGTCGTCGACGCTCCAGTTGAGGGCCGGCTCGCCGAAGAGGTCGACGAATGCGTCGCCGTCGAAGGCACGCGGCAGCCAGACACGCTGACCGTCGATCGGTTCCCATCGATCCTTCTTGTCGATACCGGCGGCCCACGTCTCGACGGCGGCGCAATCCGGCACCTGAACCGCTGCCCAGGCTGGCAGCGGCGCAACCGCCGCGATCGCCGCCGTGCAAAATCCGAACAACGCAGGACGGATGAAGCGCCACGGTTCCATCGTCAGTCCTTCCCCGCATAGCGACGCCTGTACTCAGGCCACGTCACCAGCTTGCGGCGACGGCGGCCTGGCGAGCTACTCCCATACGGGAGTGGCGCCCGAAGCAGAACAAAGAAGGCTGAAGTGGTTTCGCGGCCCCTAGCGACCTTGTCCGACGTCCGGGTTCACCACGTTGATCGGCGTGCCGTCGGCGAAGGCGACGATCTGGTCGAAGATGTCAGTGAACTGGAGCTCGTATTCCTCGTGCGTGACGTAGCCGATATGCGGCGTGGCCAGCACGTTCGGCAGGGTCAGCAGCGGGTCGTCGGGATCGCGCAGCGGCTCGTTCTCGAACACGTCGACCGCGGCGAAGCCGGGCCGCCCGGCCCGGAGCGCCGCGACCAGCGCGCCCGGCCGAATCAAACCGGCGCGGCTGGTGTTGACCAGCAAAGCCGTTGGCCTCATCGCCGCCAGATCGTCCGGCCCGACGATGCCCT
>CAZVLI010000251.1:0-6189 GCA_964627965.1 uncultured Rhodospirillales bacterium | reverse complement strand
ATGCGCGGCCCGACGAACGCATCCCACTTTATGATGGCCTCGTTGATACCCTCGCCGACCTCCACCTCGTGGATGTCGAAAAGGCGGGGCTTAATGACTATGGCAAACCGGGCAACTACTTCGCGCGCCAGATCGGCCGCTGGTCGAAGCAGTACAAGGCGTCGGAGACCGAGAGCATCCCGGAGATGGACCGGCTGATCGAGTATCTGCCGGAAAGCATCCCGGCGGGCGACGAGACCACGCTGGTGCACGGCGACTATCGCCTCGACAACATGATCTTCCATCCGACCGAGCCGCGCCTGCTCGCCGTGCTGGACTGGGAGCTTTCCACGCTCGGCCATCCGCTGGCCGACTTCTCGTATCACCTGATGGTCTGGCGCCTGTCGTCGACGCTGTTCCGCGGCATCGCCGACGCCGACTTCGCCGGACTGGGCCTGCCAACCGAGGACGAGTACGTCGCCGCCTACTGCCAACGCACCGGACGCGAGCGCATCGACAACCTGGAATGGTATCTCGCGTACAACATGTTCCGGCTGGCGGCGATCCTGCAGGGCATCATGGGCCGCGTGGTCGACGGTACCGCCGCGTCGGAGCACGCCATCGAACAGGGCAAGCGTGCCCGCCCGCTGGCCGAGGTGGCCTGGCGCCAAGTGGAGGCGATCGCGAAATGAGTTTGCCCCCCGCCGTCGACGGCGTGCAGATCACCGAGGTGCGCGAGGCGCACCGCATCGACGAGAAGGCACTGGAACGCTACCTCGCCGAGCGCATCCCCGGCTTCAAGGGCCCGCTGGTCGTGCGCCAGTTCGAGGGTGGCCAGTCAAACCCGACCTACCTGCTCTCCGACGGCGCCCGCGAGTGGGTGATGCGTAAGAAGCCGCCGGGCAAGCTGCTGCCGTCGGCACACGCGGTCGACCGCGAGTACCGTGTCATGAACGCGCTGGCCGGCACCGCCGTGCCGGTGCCGAAAATGGAACTGCTGTGCGAGGACGACAGTGTCGTCGGCACCGCGTTCTTCGTGATGGAGAAGGTCGAGGGCCGGGTGCTGGCCGACGTGCAGTTGCCGAGCCTGACCCCGCCGGAGCGCCGCGCGATCTACAACGACTTCATCGACAAGCTCGCCGCCCTGCACACGGTCGACTACAAGGCTGTCGGCCTGGAGGAGTTCGGCCGTCCCGGCAGCTACTACGCCCGGCAGATCGGGCGCTGGTCGAAGCAGTACGAGGGCTCGAAGACCGACCAGATCGACGCCATGGACCGGCTGATGGAATGGCTCCCGGCCAACATTCCCGACGACGACGAGACCTCGATCGTCCACGGCGACTTCCGCGTCGGCAACTGCATCCTGCACCCGACCGAGCCGCGCATCGTCGCGGTGCTCGACTGGGAGCTCTCGACCCTGGGACAGCCGCTGGGCGACGTCGCCTACTGCTGCATGGGCTACCACGGCAACCTCGGCACCGCCGGCAACCTCGCCGGCCTCGACTTCCAGGCCATGGGCATTCCGACCGAGGAGGAGTTCCTTGCCCGCTACTGCGAGAAGACCGGCCGGCCGGGCATCGAGAACTGGCCCTTCTACCTGGTCTTCGCACTGTTCCGCATCGCCGCCATCGCCCAGGGCGTCTACAAGCGCGGCCTGGACGGCATCGCCAGTTCCGAACGCGCCACCAGCTTCGGCCAGGCCTGCCGCGTCCGCGCCGAACTCGCCTGGCAGATGGTCGAGGACGCAAAGCTGGATTGACCATCGGGTCTTTAGTGGTTACGTATGTGGTTACGAAGATGATCACATGACGATCTCGAAAACGAAAATCAGCCGCCGCGGCAACTCCTTCGGCGTGGTCCTGAACAAGGATGTGCTGGCGAAGGCCGGTCTGGCACCCGGCGACGACGTCACGGTCGATGTGACCGCCGACGGTGACGTTCGGATTGCGAAAGCCAGCGACGACTTGCGGGCAAGGACGCTGGAAGCGGGAGAAGCTTGCCTGCAGCGCTACGATCGTGCCTTGCGCCTGCTGGCCAAGTGACGATCGTCCTGCCCGACCGCGAGGCACTGCTCCAGATCCACCGCATGACCCTGGACCGCCACGGTGGCGCTGCCGGCATTCGTGACGGCGGCGCACTCGACGCTGCGCTGGCCAGACCACGCCAGATCGAGGCCTACGACGACCGGGCAACGCTGTTCGATCTCACTGCGGCGCTTGTCGTCAGTCTGACGCGCCATCGCCATCCGTTTGTCGACGGCAACAAGCGGATGGGGCTCATTGCCGCATACGTGACGCTCGAACTCAATAACTTCCATCTCGACGCGACGGAAACCGATGCGCATGTCGCGCTGCTCGGAGTCGCGGAAGGTCAGATGTCCGAGACAGAGTTCTCGGATTGGCTCAAGCGCCACGCCGTCGCGATCACCCCGTAGTGTATGCTGGTCCCCAAGATCACGGACAGGAATAGGACCATGCCCACCTACCAAGGCGGCTGCCATTGCGGGGCGGTGCGTTACGAGGTGACGAAGGCGGAGGCGCCGACGTCGCTCATCGACTGCAACTGCTCGGTCTGCACCAAGAAGGGCATCCTACACCTCGGCGCCGAGCACGATGAGTTCAAGATCACGCAAGGCCAGGCCACGCTGAAGCTCTACCAGTTCAACACCGCAACGGCGAAACACTGGTTCTGCGGCAACTGCGGCATCCACGTCTATGGCGTGCCGCGCAGCAATCCGGAGCGGCTGTCGGTGAACGCGCGCACGCTGGACAGCTTCCATGCGCTGCTGCCGTCGGTGACACTGACGCCATTCGACGGCATCAACCATCCGAAAGACCGGCAAGCGTGAGTGACGCTGCCGACTTCGCCCGCGCGCACATCGCCGGCCACGACTGGCACGAGCACGACGTGATCCCGCCCGAGCTATGGCGCGCGCTGGCCGACGCTGGCCTGCTCGGGCTCGGCGGCGGCTGGCGCGACCTGAGCCACGCCTGTCGCGACCTGGCGGAAGCCGGCGGTAACCAGGGCCTGGCCATGTCGGTGATGGCGCACAACCTGGTGCCGCGCCTGCACCTGCAACGTCTCGGCACCCAGGCCCAGCAGGACCGGCTGCTGACCGGCCTCGCGCGCGGCGAGCACGGCATGGCGGTGGCGATCTCCGAGCCCGGCGCCGGCGCCCATCCGAAGCTGCTGAAGACCCGTGCGACGCGCGAAGCCGACGGGTGGCGGCTCGACGGCGAAAAGACCTACGTCTCCAACGGCCCGCTGGCCGACCACGCCATCGTTCTGGCGATCACCGATGAGGTCGACGGCCGCAAGCAGTTCTCCGGCTTCCTGGTCCCACTCGACGCACCGGGTGTCAGCCGCACCGAGGGTGTGAAGATCGATTTTCTCAAGCCCATGCCACATTGCGGTATCAAGCTGGAGGCCGTGCGCCTGCCCACCGACGCGATCATCGGGCCGGAAGGCAAGGCGTTCGAGGCCATCTCGCTGCCGATGCGTCGAGTGGAGGACGCGGTCGGGCTCGGCACCACCGTCGGCGCCCTGCGTCACGAGCTGGCGCTGGTTGCACAGGGGCTCGGCACGGCGGCGAGCGACGACGATCGCGCCCGCCTGGGACAGCTTCTGGAGACCGTCGACGCGCTGGTGGTGCTGGCAGACACGGCCGCGGAGCGCCTCGATACCCAGGGCATCGACACGCCCAGCCTGGAGGCGATGGCCGACGCCGGCAAGAGCCTGGCAAGGCAGGTGCAGGACTCTTTGACGGGCTGGCCCGCGAAGTGGGATAACGGCGCGCCGCCCGACTTGGCCCGCGTCGCCCGCGACCTGGACAAGTCCTTGTCCATCGCCGGCGCCGCCTATCGGGCGCGTCGCATGAAGGCGGCCGACGCCTGGTTGAAGCGGCAGCAACGGTAGAACATGCAACACATCGAGTCGGAAAAGCTGGCCTCCGTCGAGGCCATCACATCGGCGCTGGCCGCGATCGACTACATCGCCTCGCCGCAGATCGCCACCGCCGTCTACGTCGCCCAGGCGCTGACCAAGCCGGTGCTGGTCGAGGGTCCGGCCGGCGTCGGCAAGACCGAGCTGGCACGCTCGCTCGCCGCCATGCTCGACCGCCCGCTGATCCGGTTGCAGTGCTACGAGGGCCTGGACGAGTCGAAAGCGCTCTACGAGTGGAAGTACGGCAAGCAGCTGCTCTACACCCAGGTGTTGAAGGAGAAGCTCGGCGACATCCTCGAAGGTGCGGAAGGTCTGGACGGCGCCATGGCGCGCCTGAACGACTTCGGCGACCTGTTCTACTCCGAGCGGTTCCTGGAGCCGCGTCCGCTGATGACCGCGCTGCGCGAGCCCGGTGGCGCCGTCCTGCTGATCGACGAAATCGACAAGGCGAACGAGGAGTTCGAGGCCTTCCTGCTGGAGGTGCTGTCCGACTTCCAGGTTTCGGTGCCCGAGATCGGCACCATCAAGGCCGACGTCGCGCCGCTGGTGTTCCTGACCTCCAACAACACCCGCGACATGGGCGACGCGCTGAAGCGCCGCTGCCTGCACCTGCACATCCCGCTGCCCGACCAGCGCCTGGAGGAGGATATCGTCGCCGCCCGCGTGCCCGACGTGTCCGACCGCCTGCGCCGCCAGCTTGTCGGCTTCGTGCAGGGCCTGCGCGAGACCGACCTGAAGAAACTGCCGTCGGTGAGCGAGACCATCGACTGGGCGCGCACGCTGGTGCTGCTGCACGCCGACCAGCTCGAACCGCAGATGGTGCGCGACACCCTGAATGTGTTGCTGAAATTCGAGAGCGACATCGAAGCCGCCGGACCGCAGGTCTCCGAACTCACCCGCAAGGCGCAGCGCCTGTCCGAGACCGGGATCCGTGCAGCCAACGCTTGAGAATTTCGTCCGCGCACTGCGTGGTCACGACGTGCCGGTCTCATTGCGCGAGAGCATCGAGGCCGCCGACCTGGTCACGCGCATCGGCTATGCCGACCGGGCGCTGCTGAAGAACGCTCTGGCCGTGACGCTGGCCAAGTCGGCCGAAGAGAAAGCGGCGTTCGACGACTGCTTTGAGCTGTTCTTCACCCGCGAGGCACCGGCCGCCCCGCCGCCGGTCGGCGCAGACGAGAACGAACAGGACGCCGAAGCCCAACCCGAGGGCACGGGCGGCGATCTGCTCGACCTCGTGCGCCAGGGCGACGCGCAGGCGCTGGCCGTGGCGATGGAGCAAGCCGCCGCCGACGTCGGCGCCGCCAACATCCAGTTCTCCACCCAGCGCGGGTTCCTCGCCCGCCGTCTGCTCGACCGCATGGGCCTGCGCGATCTGGAACGTCAGATCGCGGCGCAGCGCGCGGGCGGCGACAGCACCGGCGGCGGCGCGGAGGCGCTGGAAGCCGCGCGCCGCTTCCTGCTCGACGAGGCGCGCCAGCTCATCGACCGGCAGTTCCAGCTCTACGCCGCGCAGAACGCGGAGAAGATTCGCGAGGAGTTCCTGGAGATCGCCCGCCTGGGCGCCGTCGATCGCCGCGACTTCCACCGCATGCACCGAGTCGTACGCCGCATGGCCAAGCGCCTGGCGCAACGCCACTCGCACCGTCGCCGCCGCTACCGGCGCGGTCAACTCGACGTGCGACGGACGCTACGCAAGAGCCTGCCGCACGACGGCGTGCCCTTCGACATCGTCTGGAAGACCAAGAAGCTCGACCGCCCGAAGGTGGTGGTGATCTGCGACGTCAGCCGCTCCGTCGCCGCCGTCGCGCGCTTCCTGCTGCTGTTCCTCTACAGCCTGCACGACGTCATTCCCGACATCGACGCCTACGCCTTCTCCGACCGGCTGGTCGACATCGGCGACATCCTGGAGAACGAAGGCGTGGAGGGCGCGATCGAGCAGGTGCTGAACCGCATCGGCTTCCGCCCGACCGACTACGGCCAGGCGCTGGAGGACTTCGAGGAAGCATTCATCGCCAACGTCGACCGCCGCACCACGGTGCTGATCATGGGCGACGGCCGCTCCAACGACACCGACCCGAAGAGCGAGATCCTGCAGCGCATCGCCACGCGCTCAAAGCGCATGATCTGGCTGAATCCGGAACCGGAAGCCTTCTGGGGCCTGGGCGATTCCGAAATGCCGCGCTACCGCCCGCACTGCCACCTCGCCCGCACCTGCAACACGGTGAAGCACCTGGAACGGGTCGTCGACGACCTGCTGCGCTCCTA
>CAZVLI010000250.1:5511-6189 GCA_964627965.1 uncultured Rhodospirillales bacterium | reverse complement strand
CAGGGCCAGCCGACCATGACACTGCATCGCACGGCCATGCACCGCGCTGGCGAGGTCCTCCGTCGTGCTCGACACCCACTTCACCGGTCGGCCCAACTGCCGGGCCGCCAGCAGCAGCACCACATATTCTGGAAACAGGAAGTTCTTGAGGCCGAAGCCGGCGCCGACGTCATGCGCATAGACCGCGACCTGATCGTCGCCGACGTCGAAGACCGCTCGTGCCAGCGGTCGCCGGATGCCGTGTACGCCCTGCCCGGCCACTTCAAGCAGCATCTGGCCAGTCGCCGTATCGACCTCGCCGATGGCGACGCGAGGCTCGATCGGCAGCGCGCTGACCCGGTTGTTCACGATCGGCAGTTCGACAACGTATGCCGCGCCGGCGATCGCACGCGCGACCGCGTCCCGATCGCCCTTCTCGAACGTGAAGGCGAGATTGCCCGGCACTTCGGCCCAAAGCTCAGGCGCATCGGTGTGCAACGCCGCGATACCGTCCGTGAGAACAGGCAGCGGCTCGTAGTCGACGTCGACCAGTTCGGCCGCCGCCGCCGCCGTGTTCGCCGTGTCCGCGACGACAAAGGCGACGGGATCGCCGACATGCCGTACGCGATCTCGGGCCAACGCATGGCGCGGAGGCACACGCAGGGGCGTCGTGGCTTCGAACTGCACATCGCACGGCAG
>CAZVLI010000250.1:0-5498 GCA_964627965.1 uncultured Rhodospirillales bacterium | reverse complement strand
CGTCCCAAGGCCCTCGGCCTCGATATCGGCACCGGTCCACACACCCGCGACGCCCGGCAGGGCACGCGCGGCGGCGACATCGACACCCCGAATCGTCGCATGCGCGAAAGGCGAGCGCACCACCGCGGCATGGAGCAGATCCGGCTGATTTCGGTCGTCGGTGAAGCGTCCCTGACCGGTCAGAAAACGACGGTCCTCGATCCGCTCCACGGAGCCCTGGTTGGGAGATTTGCTCAAGATGCCTCGTTCCCTATCGAACGCGTCGGCACGGCCGTTGACCGAAAGCCGCGTGCGGATACTCACGCCCCGGCTGTGCCGAAGATGTCACAGCGCCATAAAATGCTATGATACTCGTCCCACGTGAGATGAGGGCTACCTCACGTTAGCAGGCCAGTAATGCGGATTTGGCAATTTGCCGGTCCAACGGCCACAACGAGTGCTGCGATGACCGACATCTCGAAGCCCGACACTGCCCTCGACGGAACGCCAATCTGGCCTGACAAAGGCACGCCAGCGGAAACACCGCAGTACACGCTGACCTTCGGCGTCGAACCGCAGGCGACCACGCCGACGGATCCGATCTTCGGCTACCACCACGACGACATCAACGCCCCGGATGCCTGGACGCTCGTCACCGGCGAAGGCGTGCAGCTGGCGATCATCGACGACGGCTTCGACTACGTTCACCCCGACCTCGACGGCAACTACCGCACCGACCTCGATTTCGACTTTCTCGGCAACGATGCCGATGCCGCACCGGGCGGCGGCGACCAGCACGGCACCTGGGTCGCCGGTGTCGCGGCCTCGGAGGCAGACGGCGCCGGCACGGTTGGCGTCGCCTTCGACGCGGACATCGTCGGTGTGCGCATCGGTTTTGGCGCGCAGGGCGACCTGGGGCAGCTCGAAGACGCCTTCGGCTACGCCGTCGCCAACGCCGACATCGTCAATGGCAGCTTCGGCTTCGACACGCCCTTCGCCGACAATTTCCGCAGCACGGTGTTCGGCGCGCTCGCGCAAGAGCTGGAGGACGGCGCCGCGACCGGCCGCGGTGGCCTGGGCACGGTCTTCGTCATCTCCGCCGGCAACGAACGCGGCGACGGCGACAACGCCAACTACCACAATCTGCAGAACTCGCCCTACACCATCGCCGTTGGCGCGGTGAACAGTTCCGGCAACGTCACCAACTTCTCCAACCCGGGCGCCGCCCTGCTGGTCACGGCCCCCGGC
The DNA here is from genome assembly GCA_964627965.1 of uncultured Rhodospirillales bacterium. Lineage (GTDB taxonomy): Bacteria > Pseudomonadota > Alphaproteobacteria > JAVKFY01. The sequence goes on along the minus strand of CAZVLI010000250.1, from coordinate 4,271 downwards.
GCCTCGATCCCGACGACGCACGACACCGGCAGCTACGCCAATGTCAGCGGTACGTCTTTCTCGGCACCGATCGTTTCCGGCGTCGTGGCGCTGATGCTCGAGGCCAACCCGGACCTCGGATACCGCGACGTGCAGGAGATCCTGGCGCTCACGGCACAACGAAACGATCCCGGCGACGCCGGGTGGGCGACCAACGGCGCGCAAACCCTGAACGGCGGCGGCCTGCACTTCAATCACGACTACGGCTTCGGCCTCGTCGACGCAGCCGCGGCGGTGCGCCTGGCGGAGACCTGGCAGGCGCAGAGCGTCTTCCCGGTCGCGGCCGGGCCGCAGGTGGTCACGCTCGACGCGGCGGCGATTCCGGACAACACCGCAAGCGGCATCAGCCAGACCGTAACCATCGATGCCGCGTGGGACATCGACACGGTGCAGGTGGTGATCGACATCGTGCACGAGCACGTCGGCGACCTTGTCCTGACACTGACGTCGCCGGATGGCACCGAAGCGACTCTCGTTGATCGGCCGAGCAATGGCACGAACGACGATCAGGGCCTGTTCTTCACGTTTACCGCCAATAACTTCTGGGGCGAATCCGGGCTCGGCGACTGGACGTTGAGCGTCTCGGACGAAGGCACCGGCGGTACCGGCTCTCTGCTGGGCTGGGCGTTGGTGCTCAACGGCGACGCGCCGAGCGACGACACCACGCATGTCCTGACCAACGAGTTCGCCGGCGCCGAACTCTCGGACCTGGCCGGCCACGACATCCTCAATGCCGCCGCCGTGAGCACCGCGGTGACCATCGACCTCTCGTCGGGCGCGACCGGTCAGGTCGCGGGCGCCAGCCTCACCTTCGCAGCCGGCACCACGATCGAGGAGGTCTACACAGGCGACGGCAACGACGCCGTTACCGGCGATGGTGCCGCCAACCTCCTCTGGTCGGGCCGCGGCAACGACATCGTTGCCGGCGGCGACGGCAACGACACGTTGATCGGTCATGGCGGCAACGACATGGTCGACGGCGGCGATGGCGATGACGTCGCCAGGCTGTTCGCCGATCTCGGCGACTACATCGTCACCATCACCGGAACGACGTCGCTCACCATCGACGACGTCGGCACGGATGCACTCGACGAAGGCTTCGACAGCTACGACTTCGTCGAGTGGTTCCAGTTCGCCGATGCGCTCTACGGCTTTTCCGATCTGGTCGACCTGTTCGGCGAGGTGGACCCGCCCACGGGCCTGGCACCGGACCAGATCGCCGGCCTCAACCTGTGGCTGGACGCGTCCGACGCCGCCACGCTGATCGACAGCGATGGCGATGGCCTGGTCAACATCTGGACCGACAAGGCCGGCAACCACGACGCCAGCGCCAGCGGTGATCGCGAACCCGGCACCGTCGCCGGCGGCGTCGCGTTCGACGGCGTGAGCGACGGGCTCGCCATCGCCGACGCGGCCGATCTCAACACCGGTGCCCTGAGCCTCGGCAAGACCCTCACACTGGTCTTCACCAGCGGCGGCGATATCGCCAGCCGCCAGGTGCTCTACGAGCAGGGCGGCGGCGTACGCGGCCTCAACCTCTACGTCGAGGACGGTCAGGTCCATGTCAGCGGCTGGAACCTGAACGAGGAAGCCTGGGGACCCGCCACCGTGTCGGGCGATATCGTCACCGACACGACCTACGTCGTCAGCCTGCACTTCGACGCCGCCGCCGGCACGCTGTCTGGCAACCTCAACGGCACATCGATGGGCAGCGTCGGGGGCGTCACCGGGCTCTATCAGCATACCGGCGATATCGGCCTTGGCTTCTCGAACGCGGGCAGCTACTTCGACGACGGTCCGACGTCGAGCAGCGGTGCCGAGTTCGGTGGCGTGCTCCACGAGGTCGCATTCCACGACCGTGCGCTCACTGACAGCGAACTGGGCGACCTGCACCTGTTCCTGGGCGACAAATGGCTCGGCCCCGTCGAGCCGCCAGTCAATCAGCCGCCGGTCGCCGTGGACGACAATGCCAGCACCACCGTCGACAACGCCGTCATCGTCGACGTGCTCGCCAACGACAGCGACGACAATGGCGACCCGCTGACCGTCACCGCCGTCGGCACGGCCGCGAACGGCGCCGTACTCGACAATGGCGACGGCACCGTGACCTACACGCCGAATATCGGCTTCGTCGGCGACGACAGCTTCACCTATACGATCGACGACGGTCAGGGCGGCGCGGATACGGCGACGGTCTTCGTCACCGTCAGCCCGCCGTCGGCCGGTGCGGCGCCGGATGAGATCGCCGGCCTGAACCTGTGGCTCGACGCCGCCGATGCCGCCACCCTGATCGACAGCGACGGCGACGGCCTGATCAACACCTGGACCGACAAGGCCGGAAACCACGACGCGACCGCGAGCGGCAGCCGCGAGCCTGACTCCGTCATCGGCGGCGTGGTCTTCGACGGCGCCAGCGACGGGCTGGCGATCGCCGACGCGGCGGACCTGAACGCCGGCAGCCTCAGCTTCGGCAAGACGCTGACGCTGGTGTTCACCAGCGGCGGCGATACCGCCAGCCGGCAGGTGCTCTACGAGCAGGGCGGCGGCGTGCGCGGCCTGAACCTCTACGTCGAGGGCGGCCAGGTGCACGTCAGCGGCTGGAACCTCGCCGAGGAGAGCTGGGGCCCGGCCACCGTGTCCGGCGACATCGCGACCGACACCACCTACGTCGTCAGCCTGCGCTTTGACGGCACCGCCGGCACCCTGTCTGGCAGCCTGAACGGCGTATCGATGGGCAGCGTCGGCGGTGTCAGCGGGCTGTATCAGCACAGCGGCGACATCGGCCTCGGCTTTGCCAATGACGGCAGCTACTTCCCCGACGGCGCCACGTCGAATGACGGGCTTGAATTCGGTGGCATCCTGCACGAAGCGGCGTTCTACGACCGCGCGCTCAACGACGGCGAGCTGTCAGACCTGCACCAGTATCTCGGAGACAAGTGGACCGCGCCGATCGAACCGCCGGCGGGACAGCCACCGACGGCCGTCGACGACAACGCATCGACCGTCGTGGACAACGCCGTCGTCGTGGACGTGCTCGCCAACGACAGCGATGCCAATGGCGATCCCCTGACCGTGACGGCGGTCGGCACCGCGACGAATGGCGCCGTGGTCGACAACGGCGACGGCACCGTCACCTACACCCCGAACATCGGCTTCGTCGGCGACGACAGCTTCACCTACACCATCGACGACGGCGTCGACGGGACCGCGCAGGCGACCGTCTTCGTCAGCGTGACCGAGCCGCCAGCCGGCTTGGCGCCGGATCAGATCGCCGGGCTGGACCTGTGGCTCGACGCCAACGACGCGACAAGCCTGGTCGACAGCGACAGCGACGGACAGCTCAACAGCTGGCTCGACAAGTCCGGATTTGGCCACGATGCGACCGCATCCGGAGCGACCCAGCCGGGCATCGCGGGCGGCATCGTATTCGACGGTGCGGTGGACGTGCTCGGCGTCGATGACAGCGCGCAACTCAATGTCGGCGGACCGTACGACGGCAAAACCGTGTCGGTGACCTTCACCACCGGCACCGACATCGCCAGCCGGCAGGTCCTGTGGGAGCAGGGCGGCAGCGTGCGTGGCCTGAACCTGCACATCGAAGATGGCGAAGTCCGGCTCGGCGCCTGGAACCTCAACGAAACCGACTGGGGTCCGTTGTTCGTCAATTCCGCGCTGACGACGAACACCAGCTACATCGCGACACTGGTGTTCGACGGCGTTGCCGGCACCGTGTCGGGCACATTGAACGGCGGTTCGATCGGCAGCCTATCGGGCGCGTCGCTTCTGCACGACCACAGCGGCGACATCGGCGCGGGCGCCACCCGCGACTCGAGCTACTTCGCGTCCGGCGCCGACGGCACCAGCGGCCCCAATCATTTCTTCGAAGGCACGTTGCTCGAGATCGTTGCTTTCGATCACGCGCTGGATGTCGCCGACCGGCAAGGACTGGAAACCTATCTGACCGATAAGTGGGGCATCGACGACACGCTCATCGCCTGACGACGTGGCACGTGGACGAAGCGGCTACAGCGACAGCGTGCCGGGCGCGATGCCGAACTGGCGCTTGAACGCGGTCGAGAAGCTTGACGGCGTGGCATAGCCGGACAGGTAAGCAGCCTCGGCAATGCTGATGCCCTCTCGTTCCAAGGCGTCGCGCGCGGCATGCAGGCGGCACTCCCGAACGAACTCGATCACCGTCGTCCCGTGCGTGCGCTTGAACGCACGTTGCAACG
>CAZVLI010000249.1:0-6221 GCA_964627965.1 uncultured Rhodospirillales bacterium | reverse complement strand
CGTCACCCATCCGGGCTATGGCTGGGAGGGCAACGCGGGCTACCCCACGGCACAACATCTGGCCGCCTTGCGCGAGCTAGGCCCCAGCCCTGCGCACCGACATTCCTTCGGCCCTGTTAAGGCCCTGCTAAGCGTTTGAATCGTATAAACGATTGACCGAATCGGCGGAGCGGCTATGCTGCGTGACCGAGGGCGCTGGGGCTTTGGAGTCGGGGTGAAGAATCGTATTCTCAAGGGGGATTGCGTGCGGGAAATGCGGAAGCTTCCCGACGCCTCGGTGGACCTTGTGTTCGCCGATCCACCCTACAATTTGCAGCTCGCTGGCGAGCTCGTACGGCCGAATTTGACCAAGGTCCAGGCAGTCGACGACGACTGGGACCGGTTCGACAGCTTCGGTGACTACGACCGTTTCAGCCGCGAGTGGCTGACCGAGGCGCAGCGCGTCCTGAAGGACGACGGCGCGCTCTGGGTCATTGGTAGTTACCATAATATCTACCGGGTCGGCACCGTCTTGCAGGACCTGGGCTTCTGGATCCTGAACGACATCGTCTGGCGCAAGTCGAACCCGATGCCGAACTTCCGCGGCCGGCGCTTCACCAACGCCCACGAGATCCTGATCTGGTGCGCCAAGAGCCAGGACCAGAAGAAGTACACCTTCCACTACGACGCCATGAAGGCGCTGAACGACGATCTGCAGATGCGTTCCGACTGGCTGCTGCCGATCTGCTCCGGCGGCGAGCGCCTGAAAGAGGCCGGCAAGCGCGCGCATTCGGCGCAAAAGCCGGAGGCGCTGCTGCACCGGGTGCTGCTCGCCACCACCAACCCCGGCGACGTCGTGCTCGACCCGTTTTTCGGCACCGGCACCACTGGCGCCGTCGCCCGTCGCCTCGGCCGCAACTACATCGGCATCGAACGCGACGACCACTATGTGAAGCTGGCGAAGCAGCGCATCGCCAGCGTCGACCCGCTGGCGGAGAGCGACCTGCAAGTAACCCGTTCCAAGCGCGAGGAACCGCGCGTCCCCTTCGGCTGGCTGGTCGAGCGCGGCATGTTGAAGCCGGGCCAGACCCTGAAGGATCCGTCCAAACGTTACGCCGTGCGAGTTCGCGCCGACGGCTCGGTCGCGTCGGGCGAGGTCTCCGGCTCGATCCACAAGGTCGGCGCCGCCGTCCAGGGCGCGCCGGCGTGCAACGGCTGGGCCTTCTGGTGCTTCGAGGACAAGGGCAAGCTGGTTCCGATCGACGTCCTGCGCCAGCAAATCCGCGCGGAGATGGCCCAGGCATAGCCGCGCCATCCGGCTCATCCGCCCAAGCCTGAAGCGTTGGGGCAGCCGCGAGAGCCTGTACGTCCTCGACTAATCAACACGACATCCGTGTGCGCGTTGCCGATGCCGGTCCGTGAGCGGAAGGTCTAGCGGCGTGGTTCACCGGCCTGATGCCGGGACAGCTGACGCGAGTGCAATGGCCTGTGGTCGTCTCTGATCATTAGATAAGTTGTATTTTTCATAAGAATGCAAGTAAGTCCCACTCGGTGTTAAGCTCTCGTATTGAGGGCGCCGTGGCGATGAACCGAGCCACGCAAGTAGAACGAGTGAGAATTAGTTGTGCCTACCTACTTCGGTACTGATGGCAATGATTCCATCGATGCCCTCAGCCTGAACATCGCGGCATTCGAGGACATTTTCCTTCTCGGTGGGAACGATTTCGCCAGCGTGATTTCCAACGTCGTCATCGGCGGCGCCGGCAACGACACGATCCAAGCGAGTACAACCCGGGCCACGGTCAACTATCAGGATTCTCCGGCAGGAATCGACGCGAACCTTCAGACCGGCGTCATTCGTGACGGATGGGGTGGGACAGACCAAGTCCTCAATGTCGACTGGATCTATGGCAGCGCGTTCTCCGATCAGATTACCGGGAATGCGGGGCCCAACAACATCCAGGCGCATGTCGGAAATGATACGGTCGACGGCGGTGCCAATATCGACATCGCCTATATCGGCCCAAGAATAGAAGATGTAACGGTCTTTGGTGATCTGTACTTCTCTCGTGTTTATGTTCAGAACGACGCCGTTGACTTCGTTATGGAGTTTCGCAACGTCGAAACGCTTAACGCTGACAACGGTGCAATTGACCTACTGCCTCCAGACTCGGTCTTTCTTCCGAGCACTGTCGTCACCACAGGTGTCACATCGCACGAACGTCTCCCGATCCGAACGCATCCCGGTGACTTCAACGGCGACGGAAATCTCGACCTGCTTGTTGTGCTCAACTCCAACGTTGCCGCACGCGTTCTGAACCCAGGGTTCATATTCACCGGCGACGGTAACGGCGGGTTTGTTGACGCCACCAGCTTGATCATTCCGGAAGGGTTCGGTACCGAGACGCCACGCGTCGCGATCATTGCCGACTTCAACAATGATGGGCGCGACGATTACTTCGCCGGTGATACGGGTACCGAAGGCCTGCCGATCGAAGTCGTCCAGGGCGGACAGAACCTGTTGCTGCTTTCCGAGGGCAGCAGCGGCATGCGCGATGCCACGTCGAACCTCCCGCAGAAGTTCGACTACACGCACGGCGCGGCCGCTGGCGACATCGATCTCGACGGCGATATTGACCTTGTTGGGCAGTGGACTCCGGCAACATCGGAAACCAGACACTACGCGATCGGCGTATTGCTGAATGACGGTACCGGCGTCTTTACACCTTCCGAGGGACATCTTCCATTTTCACTAGAGAATCCGTTCTGGGCAGAGGGGCCGCAGTATGGGGGGCATTGGGTCGGCGTCTTCGATCTTAACAATGACGACGCGCCCGATATCTTCATAGGCGGTGGTTCCGGCGAGAACTTCGTTCTTTACAACGATAGTACAGGCCAGTTTCCCGAACTCATTCCGCTGCCCATGGCGAACCCGGATATCGGGTCACAAACCGTTACGACTCACTACGTCGAAGCGTGGGATTTCAGTGGCGACGGGTTGCTCGACCTTGTCGTGCTTGAGGGAATCGAAGGTGGTTTCGATGCGTCGAAGATCGATGGCTACTATCTACAGTTCCTGAAGCAGAACCCGGACGGAACATTCGTTGACGAAACCCAGGCGAGATATAACCAAGCCGAGGTTTATGAAGGTTTCGTCGGCTATCGGTTCGACCTCATCGACCTCGAGCTAGATGGTGACCGTGACATCGTTGTCGACTGGCGACATATCCTTCTGAACAATGGCGACAACACCTTCCAGCTATCTGACGAGTCGTACAGGTTCGGCAACGGCGGCATTGCTGACTTCAATGGCGACGGCTATCCCGACATGGCCAAGTTTCTGCGCCTCAGCACCAACAACCGGGATGACTTCGCGATCACGGTGAATTTCAATCGCGGCGATGGTGCCGACGGCGTGTTTTCGTGGGCCGGCTTGGAGACTGCGGAGCAAGGGGTTGCCGGCCCCAGCAACGACATGATGGACGCTGGCGGCGGCAACGACTCGCTCTGGGGCCTGGCCGGCGACGATCTGATGATGGGCGGCGCCGGCGACGACAACATGTTCGGCAACTTCGGCGACGACACCATCCTCGGCGGTGAAGACGACGACCTGATCAAGGCCCATCCTGGCACCGACTCGGTCACCGGCGACGCCGGTAACGACATGGCCTTCGGCGGCGCCAACGACGACCAGATCGACGGCGGCGCGGACAGCGATACGTTGAACGGCAACTCCGGGTTCGACACCATCCTCGGCGGCGACGGCGACGACACGCTGCGCGGGCAGGGTGGTCGCGACAGTCTCGTCGGTGGCGAAGGCAACGATTTCCTCGTTGGCATGCAGGGTTACGATACCCTCGACGGCGGCTCGGGCAACGATACGCTGATCGGCGGGCCGGCGAACGACCCGCTGACGGGCGGGGACGATGAGGATCTGTTCGTCTTCGCCGCGGGCCAGGGCGCGAACGTCATCACTGACTTCGTTGACGGCGTTGACCGTCTCTTGTTTCAGAGCATCAACGGCTTTGGCGAACTGAGCATCACGGCGATAGCCGGCGGGACCGAGATCACCGTTGGGTCGGGCGGCGACGAATTGTCGATAGCGCTCTTGAATACGTTCATCGCGCCCGCCGACCTCACCGGCGACGACATCATTTTCGGGTAAGCACCCAAAGGGAAGGGGGGCGCTCGCGGCATCGCCTAGTCGCCACATGCCGCCGCTCCTAAACTAGCGCCCCAACGACAAGCGCCTGGGGAGGCAAGCCCGTGGTTCACGATCCGCGCATTCCGCCGGCCGACCGGTGCGTGCTGGCCGACATCCTCGACCGCCAGTGCGCCAGCCAGCCGAACAAGGTGTTCCTGGTGTTCGAGGACGGCGAGAGCTGGACCTACGCCGAGACCCGAAGCCGCGCCCGCCAGGCCGCCGCCGCGTTCCGTGAGCTCGGCGTCGCCAAGGGCGAGCACGTGCTGTCCTGGCTGCCGAACGGCAAGGAGGCGATCCTCGCCTGGTTCGGCCTGAACCAGCTCGGCGCGGTCTACGTGCCGGTGAACACCAGCTATCGCGGCGGCCTGCTGGAACACGTCGTCGCGCTGTCCGACGCCAAGCTGATGGTGGTGCATGCGCAACTGCTGCCGCGCCTGGCCGACATCGCCCTCGCCGCGCTGAAGGACGTCGTGGTGGTGGGCGGCGAGGGCGTGCCGATCGACGGGCTCACGCTGCACGGGCCGGACGCGTTGACGTCGTCTGAGGAGGTGACCGACGCGCCGGCGCCGTGGGAGACGATGTACATCATCTTCACCTCCGGCACGACGGGCCCGTCCAAGGCGGTGCTGTCCTCGCCGGTGCAGACCTGGACCATGGGCGTGGAGGCCAACACCTACCTCACCGGCGACGACCGCTTCCTGGTCAACCTGCCGCTGTTCCATGTTGGCGGCACGCTGTTCGTGCACGCCATGGCGTCGCTCGGCGGTTCCTGCCTGATCGCCGACAGCTTCCAGACCGACCGGTTCTGGCCCAGTGTGAGGGAGCATGGGGTCACCGCGACCTGCTTCGTCGGCGCGATGACGCCGTTTCTGCTGAAGCTGCCGCCCGGCAACCGCGACCGCGACCACCCGCTGCAGAAGGTCGTCACCATTCCGTGGAACGAGGACAGCCTGGCCATCGCCGAGCGCTACGGCGTCGACATGTACACCGCCTTCAACATGACCGAGATTTCCTCGCCCATCGTGTCGGAGAAGAATCCGGCGGCGATCGGCACCTGCGGCAAGGCGCGCGCCGGCATGGAGGTCCGCGTCGTCGACGACAACGACTGCGAAGTGCCGCCGGGCACCGTCGGCGAGCTGATCGTGCGGTCCGACCGCCCCTGGGCGCTGAACCACGGCTACTACAAGAACCCGGAGGCGACCGCGAAGGCGTGGCGCAACGGCTGGTTCCACACCGGCGACGCCTTCCGCTACGACGACGACGGCAACTTCTACTTCGTCGATCGGATCAAGGACGCGATCCGCCGGCGCGGCGAGAACATCTCCTCGTTCGAGGTCGAGAGCGAGGTGACGCAGTTCCCCGCCGTCGCCGAGGCCGCCGCGATCCCGGTGCCCAGCGAGCACAACGAGGACGAGGTGATGGTCGTGGTCGCCCCGGCGCCGGGCCAACGGGTCGACGCGGAAACCCTGTTCCGCTTCCTGGAGCCGCGCATGGCGCATTTCATGCTGCCGCGCTACGTCCGCGTGGTCGACGCGTTGCCGAAGACCCCGACGCAGAAGATCCAGAAGGTGAAGCTGCGCGAGGAGGGCATCACGCCCGAGACCTGGGACCGCGAGGCCGCTGGCATCAAGGTCAAGCGCGAGAAGATCAGCGCCGCCTGAAGGACCCCGCCGCCATGTGCCGAAACATCAAGACGCTCCACAACTTCGCGCCGCCGGCGACCGATGACGAGATTCACGCCTCGGCGTTGCAGTACGTGCGCAAGCTCTCCGGGTATACGCGTCCGTCGCAGGCGAACGAGGCCGCCTTCGAGCGTGCCGTGGCGCAGGTGGCGACGGCGACGCGGGAGCTGCTCGGCTCGCTGCAAACCAGTGCGCCGCCCCGCGACCGGAAGGTCGAGGCGGCCAAGGCCAAGGCGCGATCGGCCGCGCGCTTCGCGTCCGTGTCGCGCTAGCCCGCCGACTTCCCGTCTCTGTTGATGCTTGATCTGTGGCGCAGCCGGGTTCGCGTCGTCCTGCCGGCGATGCTGGCGATCCAG
>CAZVLI010000248.1:0-6235 GCA_964627965.1 uncultured Rhodospirillales bacterium | reverse complement strand
GTACATGCTGGGTAGGAAGATCGTTGCCCTTTTGGCGGCGTCCGCATACCTGATATCGATTCCGGCCCTGGCCATAGGCGTCTTCCTGCTTTGTACAGGTGGTGACGACCACACTAGTTTCGGACAAGTTTCTGTGGCTGCTCCCGCCACGTCGGTTGGTGTTGTCCAGGTAGTATCAAGCGACGGTGGCGACGAGACCACGACATTGGTGGCAGGAAGCCGTGCCACCTACGCGGCCGTCCCCTGCCAGGATATTGAGGTCCAACATTTTCAGGGTCCTGCACCAAGAGAATTAGTCGACGCTCTATCGCCCGCTGCCTCACCGGTTCCACTAGGAAGCGGCCTGGTTATGCTTGCCGCAGCACGCAAGGCCGGTGCGCGGCCATACGTCTTCCAAGATGTCCCTGACATCGGGTTGAAGGCGCGTCGTTCGGTCGTTCTCCTCATCTGATACAGATATCGCACCAGCATCTAGCGCTGGTGCGGTCCGTCGAAGTGCGTTGGTTGGCGATCGCAGTCGCCATCGACGTCATCACGTCTGTCCACGGGAGAACCAATAGATGTCCCAACGGGGTACACTCGCGTGCGCAGGGATGCTTGTCGCATTCCTCTGGAGCGCCGATTCTGGTGCGGCGGAGCTGACAGGTTACCCAACGCAACGACCACTGGGCGCGGGAATTCCTGCTTACAAGGTCGGCCAAGAACAAGATCAACCCAAATCTGACGATGGTTCTCCTCAGCGGCTCGGGATATGCAAGGTACTCCAGCTCGCACTTGCAAATGATCCGGCCCTGGCTGTGCGCGCATGGGAGGTCAGTGCTCTCCGCGGGCGTGTGCTGCAGTCGAACTTGTTGCCCAATCCCGAAGTCGATCTAGAGCTAGAGAATTTTGGCGGCACTGACGAACGCAGCGGCCTGCGCAGCGCGGAGGCGACGGTTCAATTGAGCCAGCTTGTGGAACTCGGCGCCAAGCGAACCAGGCGGCGCGACGTCGCAATGGCAGAGAGGGACATCGCCGGGTGGGAGTATGAAGAGCAACGTCTTCAAGCCTACTCAGAGGTGAGTATAAAATTCTACGCAGTCGCCAATGCACAGATGAAAGTAGAGCTGCGTGAACGCCAACTGCAGCTTGCGTTGACCGTGGTCGAGACAGTTAAAGAGCGTGTAACTGCAGGCAGGGTCACGCCAGTTGAACAGACACGAGCTAATGTGGAAGCAAGGAGCGCGACGCTAGCGCTGAGACAGGCGCAGAGCGAGCTTGCTGCTGCACGATCCCGCCTCGCTTCCATTTGGGGACAAGACGAGAGGTCGATCGGTCAGGTGGCCGCCACCTTGGACAATCTTATGCCTCCACCACCGCTGGACACGGTCCTATCACGACTGGAAGAAGGTGCTGCGCTAGGAAAAGCGCGGGCGGAACAGACGCTACGAGAACAGTCGTTGCGACTTGAGCGCGCCAACCAGGTTCCAGACATCACGCTTTCCGCGGGCATTCGCAGGTATTTTGACAACGACGAAAGCGCCCTAGTTGCAGGTCTCTCGATACCGATCCCGGTCTTCGGGTTAAATCCAGGGGGCGTGCTAGAAGCGTCGGAACGCATCGAGCAGGGTGGCGCGGTACAACGGGATACACGCCTTAGATTAAGGCAAGAAACGTTTGCGCTTCACGCAGCGATGCGCTCGGCCTACGAGGCGGCCCTGACCCTACAGGAGGACATCCTACCCGCAGCACGAGCAACCTACGAAGCAGCTCAAGCGAGCTACGCCGAGGGACGCCTGGGTCTCCTTGATGTACTCGATGCTCAAAGGACACTTTTCGACGCACGGTCCGGCTATATCGAATCTTTAGCGGACTATCACACCGCCAGAATCGGCATGGAGAGAATCACCGGCGCCCCGATCGGCGACCTCGGCTGTAGTTCGTAGTGAAGAGGGATATTCTCATGAACTCGGGAAGAATTCTCATGCTCATGGTGGCGACAGGCATTCTGGTTGCGGTTGTGACCGGCCTGGCCACCGCCAGACTGGCGCCACAACTCGAGGCAGGCGAGACCCACAATGAAGGCGTAGACGCCGATCACGGTCATAATGAAGACGACTCACACGAGCCCGCGGCCGCTGAGGACCACGATTCCGATAGGATTGAACTTACTGAGGCGCAAGTAACATTAGCGGAGATCAAGACGGTGGCCGCAAGCTCGGCCACGATGGAGGACCGCCTCACTCTCACTGGCGAAGTAATGCTAAATCAGGACCGCATCGTGGAGGTCGTACCGGCCGTGGCTGGAATCGCTAGGGAAGTCTACGCACTCCTTGGCGCAGAGCTCGAACAGGGCGATCTCCTGGCCACGCTGGACAGTCGAGAGCTTGCTGATGCCAAAGCGGACTGGATCGCGGCACGTGAACGTAGGGAACTTGCCAAGGCTAACTTCGAGAGATCCGAGCGTCTGTGGAAGAAGAAGATCGCACCGGAAGAGGAATATCTCGATGCGCGTTCGAAGCTCGTCGAGGCAAGCATCACCGAACGTGCTACCGAGCATAAACTCAAGGCATTAGGCCTCTCTAGTGCCGAGTTACGATCTTTGACCAATGGGGAGCGCGAGCCCTACACGACGCATACGGTGCGCGCACCAATCGGCGGAACCGTGATTGAGAAGCATGTCACAAAGGGCGAAGTGGTGGATGGTACGCAGCCGATATATCAGATCGCGGACCTTTCGGTAGTCTGGGTGATCGTGAACATTTACGAAGGCGACTTCAGATCCATAGAAGTAGGACAGGAAGCCAGAATCGTCACCAAAGCGTATCCCGACCGCAAGTTCGAGGGAAAGGTGACGTGGCTATCCGCCGTCGTCGAAGAGGCGAGTAGAACTCTCCGTGCACGCATCGAGGTTCCGAACGAAGACGGCGCATTAAGACCAGGCATGTTCATCAATGCTGAGGTGGTGCTCAACCGCCGTACAGCAGGAACGGCGGTTCCGATCAATGCAATCCGGAGGGCCGACGGTCGCAGCATCGTTTTTGTCCAAGAAGAGCTAGGGGTATTCGAAAGACGCGAGGTTCAGTTGGGGATCCAGACTGACTCCAACGTAGAGATACTCCACGGCGTGACGTCCGGCGAACTCGTGGTGACTGACGGTAGTTTCATCTTGAAGTCTGAAGCGGAGAAGTCGGGATTTGAGGCCGGTCATGGACATTGACGGTTTCGGGATGATACTCGCTTGGCTGAAGGGCCGGGGAAATGATTGACAGCATCATTGCGCAATCTCTGCGTCAACGCTTTCTCATTCTTCTCTTAGGCGTCGCGCTGGTAGGATACGGCCTGGTATCGACTTTCAAACTCAACGTGGAGGCATTTCCCGACGTCACGTCGACCCAAGTGCAAATCAACACAGCCGCGCCTGGGTTGGCCGCGGTCGAGGTCGAACAGCTGATCACATTTCCGATTGAATCGGTCATGAACGGCCTGCCGGAAGTGACTGATGTTCGTTCTATATCTAAGACCGGATTATCGGTCGTCACCATCGTCTTTGAAGAGCATGTAGACATCTATTTTGCTCGGCAGCTTGTATTGGAGCGACTTCAGGTAGCGAGAGAACGCATTCCGGAGGGGCTCGGGGATCCAGAGATGGGTCCGATCACGACAGGACTGGGACAAATCTACAAGTACATACTTACCAGTGACGAACGCAACTCCATGGAGCTGCGCACGATCAATGATTGGTTTGTGAAGTACCAACTGCGCACGGTGCCGGGTGTTACAGACGTCCTTAGTTATGGCGGTGACGTTAGACAGTATCAGGTCAACGTCGAGCCGAGCGCGTTGTTCAAGTACGGCCTGTCGTTGCAGGACGTTCGTGAGTCCATCGAAGCAAATAACCGCAATGCGGGTGGGTGGTACATTGAAGGCAAGCAGGAGCAGCTTGTCGTACGTGGCGAAGGTCTCATACGGGGAGGTGAAGCCGGAGTAGAAGATCTACGGCGTATTGTTCTTAAGTCAGTTGATGGAACGCCTGTATATATACGGGATGTTGCAGACGTTGCTTACGGCCCTGAGATACGTCAAGGGGCGGTGACGATGAACGGCGCCGGTGAGGTCGTCATGGGTATCGTTCTCCAGCTCAAGGGAGCGAACACCAAATCCGTCATAGATGGAGTGAAGAAAAAGGTCTCGGAGCTTCAGGGATCCCTGCCAGGTGATGTCCGAATTGTGCCTGTGTATGATCAAGCGGACCTAGTAGACAAAGCTGTTCAGACCGTGCGGGACGCGCTGGTAGAAGCAGCGGTCCTAATTGCAATCGTCTTAGCGATATTCCTGTGGAACGTGCGGTCCGCACTGGTTGTCGTCACGTCAATTCCTGTTTCGATCTTGGTAACCTTCATAATGATGCGGTGGTTTGGCTTATCCGCCAATCTGCAGTCACTTGGTGGTATTGCGATCGGGATTGGCATGATGGTCGACGGGTCGATCGTTGTCGTCGAAAACGTTATGCGCCATCTTGGCGAACCGAATAGTCGAAAAGAAACTCTGTCACGAAGAGTGGCAGTGGCGGTCCAGGAAGTTGGGCAACCCGTCTTCTTCGCGGTCATGATCATCATTGTAGTATTCTTGCCGCTCTTCACGTTGGAGGGCGTGGAAGGGAAACTTTTCAAGCCAATGGCGTTTACGGTCGCCTTCGCGATGCTTGGTTCTCTTTTGGTGGCGCTAACCTTGGTTCCGGTTCTTTGTTCACTGATTCTGCCGGAGACCGTGAATGAACGAGATAGTGTTGTAGTTCGAGCTCTAAAGGCTGTCTATCGCCCGTGCCTAGAATTCGCGCTTCGGAGAAGAGCAGTTGTAATTATAATTGCCGTGTCTTCTCTTGCCGCGTCGATTGTTACGATTCCGTACTTGGGGACGGAGTTCGTTCCAGAACTGGACGAGGGTACCATGGCTGTGCGTGTCACCATGAATCCCAGCATCTCGATAGAGGAATCAAAGGCAATTGCTTCGCGGCTCGAGCGTAAGCTTCAGAAATACCCAGAAGTGACCTATGCGTTCAGCCAAATCGGCCGTCCGGAATTGGGCGGCGATCCTGAGCCGATTTCGAATGCCGAGATAAACATTGGACTTTTACCACAAAGTGAGTGGACTACCGCCAGCAATCGGCAGTCTCTAATAGAGGTGCTTCAGGATGATCTGGGGGAACACCCCGGCGTTCTCTTGAACTTCTCACAGCCAATTGCCACTCGGGTCGACGAATTACTGTCGGGGGTCAGAGCTCAGATAGCGATCAAACTCTTCGGTGAAGACCTTGATGTGCTGGAGCGCATTGGAAAGCAGATTGAAGGAGTGGTTCGCACCGTTCCTGGAGCTGCAGACGTGCAGACGGAGCAGGTCAGCGGCGAGGCACAGCTTGTCATCAAGGCGCGGCGTGAAGCATTGGCGCGGTACGGACTCAACGTCGCAACAGTCATGGAAGCGGTTGATGTCGCTGTCGGCGGTAACGAGGTCACGGAAGTGATCGAAGGTCAGAGACGTTTCGATGTGTATCTTCGTGTAGCCCAGCAATATCGTAGCGATCCGGGCGCCATTGGAAGGCTTTGGATAGCAGGTGAGTCTGGCGTTCGAGTTCCACTGTCACAGGTAGCGGACATCGAGATTGTCGAAGGCCCTCCAACGGTGAGCCGCGAGGATGCACAGCGTAGGGTCGTCATACAAGCGAATGTTCGAGGGCGCGACATGGGTGGATTCGTTCAGGAGGCACAGAGTTTGATCGCAAGAGATGTCACTCTTCCACCGGGATATTTTTTGACCTGGGGCGGGCAGTTTGAGAATCAGCAGCGAGCACAGAAGACGTTGATGATCGTTGTTCCTGTATGTCTCGGGCTTATCTTTGCCTTGCTCTACATGTCTTTTGGGTCGTTCCTGAATGCTGCCCTCATCATGCTCAATGTACCGTTTGCTCTTATTGGCGGCGTTTTTGCGCTGGCGCTCACCGGGCAGTTTCTTAGCGTTCCGTCTTCCGTGGGGTTTATCGCTCTTTTCGGTGTGGCGGTGTTAAATGGCGTGGTGATGGTGTCGTATTTTAACCGACTCGTGAGCGATGGATTGACTGTTGGGGATGCCGTCAGAACTGGTGCGATGTTGCGACTTCGACCGGTCTTGATGACAGCGACGGTGGCGAGTTTAGGTTTGATACCATTGCTTCTGTCTTCGGGTGTTGGATCGGAGGTGCAACGTCCTCTGGCGACTG
>CAZVLI010000247.1:0-6244 GCA_964627965.1 uncultured Rhodospirillales bacterium | reverse complement strand
GCGGCCGCCTGCGGGACGGGGCGGACGCGGAAGGGGCGATCTGCGGCCGCGACGCGATGGTGAGCTCGAAGGACGGCGAGTTGCGCGTCACCACCGCCGACCGCGAAGAGACATTCGACAGCGCCCCGTCAGTGCCGGCGTCTTATCGGGTGCTGCAGGAGACGCTGCGGTGCTGGCAGGCCGGCAGGCCGCCGCCCGCCAGCGTGGAAGACTGCTGGCGCGTCAACAAGCTGATCGACGAGGCCTACGCGTTGGCGGCCAGCTTGTAGTCGTCCAGCCGAGCGTTGGCGCGCTCGAACAGCTTCATCGTCGCCTGCGTGTCGCGCGGGCCCTCGACCAGCGTCTCCGGGTTCCACTCGCTCTGCGGCGCGGTCAGGAAGGCACCGCCGTAGACGTGCAGCGCGGCGGTGCACTTGCGCAGCGGGTTCACCACGGTGTGGATCACATCGCGGCCCATCGGCGCGACCTCGCCGGTGCTGATCGACTTGGCGCCGGCGCACTCGATGCGGCCCTGCGGGTCGTCGGGGATGCGGCGCCAGAAGATGTTGTTCTCGCGGCCGGAGTAGATGCCGATCACCGCCCACATGTTGTGATTGTGCGGATCGACCATCATCTCCGGCGCCCAGGACAGGTTCATTACCGTCAGGTCATCGGCGACGTGCAGCCGTTCCGCCTTGCCGCGATCCGGCTCGCCCAGTGCCTTGATGATGCCGGCCGGATCGCTGACAGCACGCTCGACCAACTCCTTCACCGCAAGGTGGTTGTCGGTCTCGGCAATGGCGGCCTGACAATCGGCCAGGAAGGTATCGAGATCGAACATCGGCCTCTCCCCATGGGTACAAACTCGCGCCTATGATGGCCTCCGATGGCGCGCCTAAACAACAGCGCCGGGGAGGAAAATATTGGTCAACCTTGACCACATCGACCGGCTGCAGCCGGGCCGCCTGCACCCCTTCAATGACTATGACGTGCCGCACCTGGTCGAAGCGCGGGCGCAGCAACGGGCCGAGCATCCGTTCCTGATCTGGGAGCCGTTCGAGGGCCCGACGCAGACCTGGACGTTCGCCCGCTTCGCTCATGACGTGGCGTCGCTGGCCGGCGGGTTGGCGAAGCGCGGCATCAAGGCCGGCGACTTCGTGCTGGTGCACCTGGACAATTGCCCGGAGACGATCCTGGCCTGGTATGCATGCGCCCGGTTGGGCGCGGTCGCGGTGACGACGAACGCGCGGTCGGCTGCGGCGGAACTGGCCTACTTCGCCGACCACTGCGGCGCCGTGGCCGGGATCACGCAGCCGGCCTTCGCCGAGCTGGTCGCCGCCAACGCGCCGAACCTGAAATGGCTGGCGGTGATCGACCACGATGCCGGTGCGGCGCCGGTGCATGCGCCCGAGAAGGGTTTCCGCTTCGCCGACCTGATGGGCGATCCGGCCGATGCGCCGCTGCGGCCGGCCGACCCGCTGGCGCCGGTGGGCGTGCAGTACACGTCGGGCACGACATCGCGGCCGAAGGGCGTGCTGTGGACGCACGCCAACGCGCTGTGGGGCTTCCGCATCAACGCGGTGCACGAGGATCTGCGCCGCGACGACGTGCACCTGAGCTTCCTGCCGCTGTTCCATACCAACGCGCAGGCCTACTGCGTCGGCGCCAGCCTGTGGGCCGGCTGCACGGTGGTGGTGCAGCCACGTTTCTCCGCCAGCCGGTTCTGGCCGGTCTCGCTGAAGCACGGCTGCACGTGGAACTCGACCATCCCGTTCACCATCCGCGCCCTGATGCAGCACGAAGTGCCGAAGGACCATTCCTATCGCCTGTGGGGCACGGCGGTGTGCAACCTGCCGACCGACGACCATTTCGGCGTGCGCACGCTGGGCTGGTGGGGCATGACCGAGACGATGACGCACGGCATCGTCGGGGACGTGCACGACGAGAACCGGTCGATGATGATCGGCCGGCCGGCGCCGGAATACGGCATTTCCGTTCGCGACGACGGCGGCCGCGAAGTCCGGCCGGGCGAGACCGGGCACTTGCTGGTGAAGGGCATCGCCGGGCTTTCGCTGTTCTACGAGTACCTCAACAACCCGCAGGCCACCGCCGACACCTATTCCGAGGACGGCTGGTTCATGACCGGCGACCGGATCACGCGCCACGACGACGGCTTCCTGCAGTTCGCCGACCGCGACAAGGACATGCTGAAGGTCGGCGGCGAGAATGTCGCGGCGTCCGAGATCGAGCGGGTGATCGTGGAGTTCCCCGAGGCGCGCGAGGTCGCCGTGGTGGCGGCCAAGCACGAGATGCTGGACGAGGTGCCCGTCGCCTTCATCCTAGTCGAGGGCGGGGTGGACAAGGCGCCGCCGGATCTGGCCGAGCGCGTGCTCGCCACCTGCCGCGACAAGCTGGCCGACTTCAAGGTGCCGCGCGCCGTCCACCTGGTCGACGACTTCCCGCGCTCGACGCTGGAGAAGATCGCCAAGGCCGAACTGCGCAAGCGGCTGAACGACATGCAGGGAGAGACGCGATGAAGGGTGTGGCCTTCGCCGGCGACCGGCAAATCAAATGGCTGGAGGTGCCGGACCCGACGCCGGGGCCGGGCGAGGTGGTGATCGAGGTCAGGGCCTCGGGCATGTGCGGCACCGACCTGAAAACCTACCGCCCGCCGGTCGGCGACGGCGTGACGCTGGGCGCGCAGATGGTCGGCAACGTCATCAACGGGCACGAGCCGTGCGGCGTGGTCTGCGCCATCGGCGACGGCGTGCCGGAGAACATGGCCCGCATCGGCGACCGGGTAATGGTGCACCATTACCGAGGCTGTGGGGTCTGCCCGCATTGCTCGACCGGCTGGATGCAACTTTGCGTCGACGGCGTGGCGGAGGTCTACGGCACCACCGGGCACGGCGCGCACGCCCCCTACATGAAATGCCCGGCGCGCACGCTGGTCCGGCTGCCCGACGAACTGTCCTTCGAGACCGGGGCGGCGATCTCGTGCGGCACCGGCACCGCCTGGGGCGCGCTCGACCGTATCGGCCTGCGCGGCGACCAGACCATCGCGGTGTTCGGCCAGGGCCCGGTCGGCCTATCGGCGACGCAGCTCGCCAGCGCCATGGGCGCAAGGGTGATCGCGCTGGACATCAGTCCGGAACGTCTCGCTCGTGCCAGGGATTTCGGCGCCGACGTGACAATCAATCCGGCGGAGACGAACGATGTCGTCGCGGCGATCAAGGACGTCACGCACGGGCTGGGCGCACATGCCTCACTCGACGCCTCGTCGTCGCCGGCGGCGCGGCGCCAGGCGGTGCAGTGCGTGCGCACCTGGGGCGCGGCCTGCTACGTCGGCGAGGGCGGCGAGGTGACCCTGGACGTGAGCCCCGACCTGCTGCGGCGGCAGGTCACGCTGATCGGCTCGTGGACCTTCTCCACCGTCGGCCAGGCGGACTGCGCCACCTTCGTCGCCGACCGCAAGGTCGACGTCGACGCGCTGTTCACGCACCGCTGGAAGCTGGAGCAGGCCGAGGAAGCCTACGCCCTGTTCGACAAGCAGACCGATGGCAAGGGCGTGTTCCTGATGTAGCAGGACGCGTGCTAGCGTTTCGGCAATAACACTCAGGGTGGGAGGATGCCCCGATGAAAGCCGCCGTTCTCTACGAAGCCAACCAGCCGCTGGTGATCGAGGACATCGCCGCCAAGAAGCCGGGACCGCACGAGGTGCTGGTCAACACCGCCTATGCCGGCCTGTGCCACTCCGACCTGCACTTCATCGAGGGGCTGTACCCGCACCCGCTGCCGGCCGTGCTGGGCCACGAGTCGGCCGGTATCGTCGAGGCGGTCGGCTCCGAGGTCACCTACCTGTCGAAGGGCGACCACGTGATCTCCTGCCTGTCGGTGTTCTGCGGCACCTGCGAGCAGTGCACCAGCGGCAAGCCGTTCATCTGCACCAACACCGAGGTGAAGATGCCGCCCGGCGTCGCGGAGCGGCTGGAGTGGGAGAAGGAAGGCCGTCTGCACAGCTTCCTCAACCTGTCGTCCTTCGCCGAGCAGATGCTGGTGCACGAGAACGCGCTGGTGAAGATCGACAAGACAATGCCGCTGGATCGCGCGGCGCTGGTCGGCTGCGGCGTGATGACCGGCTTCGGCGCGGCGGTGAACACCGCCGGCGTGCGCTTCGGCGACACCGTGGCGGTAATCGGCTGCGGCGGCGTCGGCATGGCGGCGATCAATGGCGCCCGCGTCGCCGGCGCCAACCGGATCATCGCCGTCGACACCAACCCGGCGAAACTGCAGCTCGCGACCAAGCTCGGCGCTACCGACCTGGTGAACGTGAACGACGGCGACCCGGTCGAGCAGGTCATGGAGATGACCAAGGGCGGCGTCGACCATGCCATCGAATGCCTGGGTGCCAAGCGCACCGCCGAGCAGAGCTTCGAAATGCTGCGCGTCGGTGGCACCGCCACCATCGTCGGCATGGTGCCGTTCGGCCTGAAGATCGAGCTGCACGGCTTCGACTTCCTGCGCGACCGCAAGATCCAGGGCTCGTCGATGGGCTCGAACCGGTTCCGCACCGACATGCCGCACATGATCGAGCTGTACCAGCAGGGCCGCCTGCACCTCGACGACTGGATCTCCGACAAGATCAAGCTCGACGAGATCAACGAGGGCTTCAAGGCGATGAAGGACGGCAAGGTGGTCCGCTCCGTCATCGACTTCGGCATCGCCTAGGTCGTTGCGCGCGGCCGTCGTCGTCCTGGTCTTCGCGCTGGCCGCCGCCCCGGCGGCGGCGCAGGACGACGACGCGGCGCCGGCGCCAATACCTGGCTGGCTGGCGCTGGCCAACGACGCGAGCTGCGTGGTCTGGGACGATGCACCGGCCGACCCGCCGGCGCACGTGATCTGGTCCGGCGGCTGCATCAACGGGCGGACCAGCGGTTCCGGCACGCTCACGTGGCGCTATGTCTCGGACGGCGAGCAGAAGCAGTACGTGTGCAGCGGCGACATGCGCAACGGCCGCCTGCACGGCAAGGCCAAGTGCCTGTGGGCGAAGGGCGGCACCTATGACGGCGGCTGGTCGAACGGCTCGCCGCACGGGTTCGGCGTCGAGCACTACGCCGACGGCGACCGCTACGAGGGCCAGTTCTGGCTCGGCCCGCGCCACGGCCGCGGCACCTACAGCTTCGCGAAGGGCGGCAGCTACGAGGGCGAGTGGCGCAACAACCGCTTCGACGGTCAGGGCTTGCGGACCTACGGCAACGGCGCACGCTACGAGGGCGGCTGGCGCGCGGACAAGTATCACGGACGCGGCACCGTTCATTTCGCCAGCGGCGCGTCGTGCACCGCCGACTGGGCCGACGGCGCCATGACCGGCCCCGGCGAGGGCCGGTCCGACGGCAAGACCGTGTCGTGCAGCTACGACGCGGAGAAGAACCGGTTCTCGTTCGGGCGCTGAGCGGCTTTGACCGGCCCGGCCGGCGGGCCTAACGTTTTTCGATAACAAGAGAACGGGAGGGCGCGATGGCCGCCAGCAATCTCTACGTCGCCGTCGCCGGGTTTGTCGGGCGACCGGACGATGTCGGCGATGTCGGTATCTTTCGCCGCGATGCGTCAGGCGGGTGGACGCATCCGCTGGGCGCGCACGAGGCCTACTCGGTGTTCGTGCATCCGGCCGACCCGAACCTCGTCTTCGCCGGCACGGCCGACGGCGTGTACCTGAGCCGCGACCGGGGCGCCAGCTTCGCGCGCACCGACTTCCCCGACAGCGTTCAGGTCTGGAGCTTCCTGGCCAGCGATGGCGATCCGGAGCGGATGTACGCCGGCACCTCGCCGATCGGCGTCTATCGCTCCGACGACCGCGGCGCGAGCTGGCGCCGGTTGCCCGACCCGCACGTTCCCGAACGCTGCTCAGGACCCTTCGAACCCCGCGTGATGCGCATGGCGCAGACGCCGGGTAACCCTGACCGGATCATCTGCGCGATGGAGATCGCCGGGGCGATGCGCACAGACGACGGCGGCGAGAGCTGGCAGGACGTCGGCGACGGCTTGGTCGAGCTATCGACCCAACCGCACCTGCAGAGCGCCATCGTGCAGAAGGAAACGCAGGCGGAGGGCATGCTCGACGGTCACGCCATCGCCACCAGCGCCGCCGACCCGGACGCCGCCATCCTGGCCTGTCGCATGGGCCTGTTCCGGACCCGCGACGGCGGCAAATCGTGGCAGGACATGGAGGTCGGCCGTTTCGCACCGACGACCTACGGCCGCGACA
>CAZVLI010000246.1:0-6254 GCA_964627965.1 uncultured Rhodospirillales bacterium | reverse complement strand
CATGGCGGGTTTCGGCGGCCGCGGCGTTGCGCGCGCGACCAGGCCGGCGTGGAGAGAAGCTAGAGGCTTACCCATCGGAGCGGCTCTTACGCGCTGTACCGACGACCGAAGACCGGCGCGTGGCGGCGCACCGCCGCACCCTCGCCCTGCGCGGCGTGCGCGGCGGCGAAGCTGACGCGGGGCTGCTCCAGCTCGTTGCGCGGCTGGTTGATCGACAGGCGCTCCAGGCGCTGCTGCAGATAGTCCCAGAGTTGAATGACTTCCTGAGCCGACTTGCCGTCCTCGTCGACCTCCATCACGGTCCGGCCGTCGATCATCGACGCGGCGAAATCGACGCGGTGGTGGAGCGTGACCGGGGCTACGGTGCCGTGCTGCGACAGCGCGACGGCGGCATCGGACGTGATGCGGGCGCGGCGGTTGGCGGAGTTAACGACGAAGGTCAGCGCCTTGCCCCGGCGCTCGACGATGTCGCAGGTGGCGCCGACGGCGCGCAGGTCGTGCGGGCTCGGGCGGGTCGGGATCACCACCATGTCGGCGTAGTCGACGACCTCGCCGATCGCGGCGGTCACCGCCGGCGGCGTATCGACGACGATCAGGTCGCAGCCGGCCTCGCGCAGCTCGGTGACGTACTGGTCCATGTATTCCGGGCCGCCGGCGCGGAACAACAGGCCGTCATCCTCGCGGGCCTTGTACCAGCCGGCCAGGCTGGCCTGCGGATCGGTGTCGATGAGGCCGACCTTCAGACCGGCGCGCAGCGCCTGCACGGCCGTGTGCCCGGACAAGGTCGACTTGCCGGAACCGCCCTTTTGCGACGCGAAAACGAGAACTTTGGGTGAGGCAAACATGGTCTTCTTGCTCCTTCGGTAGCCCCGCTGCCCGCCTTCCGCTCAGAAGGATTGGGCCGGTGGCTTTGCGTCCCGCCGTTCCCGGCGGTTTGCCTTTGTCGTGGTACAAGCACCACGCTGATGAACTTAGCCGCTCCGACACAGTTCGTGAGTGACAGCCGTCACCGCGGTGTCGAATTTCGGCGCCGAAACGCCAAAAAAACGACGTTCCAACGACATCTCCAGGCTGCTGTGGCGCGGTCGGGTCGCCGGCGGCTGCCGTTCGGGATCGGCATGGCCGGCTCGAACCAGGTCGCGCGGCGCGCCGATGACGTCAGCCATGGTGGCGGCAAGCGCCGCGTAGGGCCTGTCGACGGCGCCCGTGCAGTGGTAGATGCCTCGCGATGACGTCAACGCCAGCGCCTCGGCCAGGGCCGCGACCCGCGCCAGTTCCACCGGCGCCAGGTACATGTCGGCGAAGGCGTCGACCGGCTGGTTTGACGTCAGCTTGCCGTACCAGTCGCGCAGCAGCGGCAGCGAGGCGTCCAGCACCTTGGAGAGGCGCAGGATGCTGACGTCACCATCGAGGCGCAGCAGTTCGCGCTCCGCCTCGGCCTTCTGGCGCCCGTATTCGGTGAGCGGTCGGGTCGGCATGTGGCGCGAGAAACCGGCACGGCGGCCGTCCGTCACCTTGTCGGTCGACAGGAACACGACGCTGGCGCCCTGCGCCACCAGCTTGCGGGCGATGGTTAACGTGCCGATGACGTTGATGCGGCGCGAGCCGGCAGGATCGGCCGCACACTGGTCCAGCCGCGCGATGGCGGCGCAGACGATGGCGGCATCGACCTTCGGCAGGCTCGCCGGCGGCGACGTCAGGTCGAGGTGGAAGTCGGCGCCACGACGGCGCGAACTGGCGATGACGTCATGGCCGCTGCCGCGCAGGCGCCGCGTCAGGTCGGCCCCGACCAGCCCGTCGCCGCCGACCACCAGCACCCTTGCCATCGTCTACTCGAAATAGATGCAGCCGTAGTCGCCGCCGTAGCCGACGCGGTCGAACAGGTACTGCCACTCCGCCGGCGTGTGGAAGGCGCGGCAGGTGAGCTGCCAGTAGAGCAGGTTCGCCTTCTCCGCCTCGTTGCGGTAGCTCTCGATGGTGATGTGCGCCGGCCCACGCCGCACCCGCTCGATCTCCCGCAGCGCCGGATCGAGCTCGTAGTTGTAGAGATTGTGCAGCGTGGTGATCGAGACGATGAAATCGAAATGGTCGTCCGGCCACGGCAACTCGGTGCAGTTGCCGTGCACGAGGCGATCCTTCACCTCCGGCTTGGCGTTGGCCAGCGCGTACTCGGAGATATCCAGGCCGTGGACCTCGCAGTCCGGCAGCGCCTGGGTGAACTCGTAGAGCAGGAAACCCTTGCCGCAGCCGACGTCGAGGATCCGCGCGTCCGGCTTCAGCCCATAGTGCTCGACCATGGCGTCGGCGACCTGACGCCAGCGGCCGTCATACTTGTAGCCACCGAAGCCGTACTTGCGGTCGCCGTCCCAGTAGTCCTGGCCCCACTGGGTCGCGACCTCGGCGCAGTGCGCCTTGTCGTGGTCGACGACGCGCTGCACGTAGTTCCGCTTGGTTGCGGTGTGCAGGCCGCCGATAAAGTCGACGTAAGCCATCAGAAACCGACCGCGCGCTGGGTGATACCGTCGAGCGCGAACATGTCCTCGATGCGGGCGATGTCGGCGGCGCTGGTGAGCCCCGTCCCTTCCAGCGCACCGTGCAAGCCGGCACCGGCACCGAGCACGCGCTCGTAGATCGCCAGGCGGCGCTCGGCGCGCTGTGGCAGCATGAACAGCGAGAACATGGCGACGCCCTCGATACGCGGCAGTTCGTCCAGCACGGTCGACAGGTTCATGTAGCAGCCCTCCATGGCGTATTCGGCCACGCTCAGCAGATACGGCAACTTCTCTCGCGCGCAGTAGTCGCGGATGACGATGTTCTGCACGTGTTGCGGCCAGCGCTGGCCGCGCACGTCGCGGCTGGCGACATAGCCGCGGTAGCCGTGGCGCTCACTCATCGAAGCTCTCCGGCAGCTTGTAGGCCATGCCGAAGCGGGTGGCCGGGCGCAGGGTGATCGGTTCGAAGAACTCGCCAAGGCGCTTGTCGGCGTAGGGCGACAGCGCGGCCTTGAAGCGGCAGTTCATCGACCAGCGGGTTTCCGGCTCGGTATTCAGGCGATTGCCGTGCATCAGGTTCTGGCAGAACACCAGCGCGGTGCCGAACGGCACGTCGAGGTAGGTGACGTGCGGCTCGATGGCGCGGAACAGATCCTCGGTATCCTTGCCGTCGAACCGGCGCCATTCCGTCTCGATCTCGGCCTGCTTGTCCGGAGGCAGCAGGTACATCGACTTGCTGCGATGGCAGTCGACCAGTGGTACCCAGACCACGACCTCGAACGGCGAGTCGCCGTCCCAGCTATCGGCGTGGACGCTCAGAAGCGAACTGTCGTCTTCGGGGAGCTGGATCGAGAGATTGACCCGGCGCTGCATCGCCAGTTCGTTGCCGACCAACGTGGCGAGCGTCTGGCGCACCAGGCGATAGTAGGTGTGGCGCAGCCAGTCCGCCCCGTTCAGCGCCTGGATCACCGCCAGCCGAACCGGGTTCAGTCCCTTGCCGTCGACGTGGCCATGGATCCGGTTCAGGAAGGCATCGGGATCGTTCGGCGCCGGCAAGTCCAGCGCGGCGGCGGCAGCGGCGGCGACGTGATCCCGGATCCGCTCGATGCCCGCCGTGTTCTCGACCGGCACGATGACGTGGCCGTCGCGCAGGAAGGTATCGATCAGCGCCTGCTCATCGGGATCGAAGAACGCGGCGTCGTAGCGCCGCGGCGCCTCAGCCGGCGACAGGCCCGCCGGCGAAGAAGCGATTGATCGTGTCACAGACATGGTCGACGTCCGCCTTGGAAAGGAACTGGTGGATCGGCAGGCTGAGGATGCGGCCGGCCTGGCGCTCGGTGATCGGATAGTCGCCGGCCGCGCAGCCAAGATCGCGCGCCGCGGGCTGCAGGTGGATCGGTACCGGGTAGTGGATGGCGCTGCCGATGCCGTTGGCGGTCAGATGCGCCTGCAGCTCGTCACGGCGATCCACCTGCACCACGAAGGTGTGATAGGTCGCGAAGTTATCGTTGCCATCTTCAGGAATGAAGACGTGCGCCGGGTCGAGCCGGTCGCGGTAGCGAGCCGCGAGCGCGCGGCGCTGCTCGATGACGGCGCCGAGCTTGCCCAGGCGCATGGTCAGCATCGCCGCCTGCAACCCGTCCATGCGCGACACGCCGCCCCACTCGACGACCGTATTGCGGTCCTTCATGCCGTGGTTGCGCCAAAGCCGGACCTGCGCGGCGACCTCGTCGTCGTCGGTGACCATGAGGCCGCCGTCGCCGGCCGCGTTCAGGTTCTTCAACGGATGTGTCGAGAAGCAGCCGACGTGGCCGATGGTGCCGGCCAGGCGGCCGTTCAGGCGCGAGCCGAAGGCCTGGGCCGCGTCCTCCACGACCTTCAGGTCGTGCTCGTCCGCCAGCGCCATGATCTCGTCCATGCGGGCAATCCGGCCGGTCAGGTGCACGGGCATGATCGCGCGTGTGCGCTCGGTGATCGCGGCCTCGACCTTCGCGGGGTCAAGATTCTGGTCGTCCAGGACATCGGCGAATACCGGCGTGGCACCGACCTGCACGATCGCCGCCGTCGAGGCCACGAAGCTGTTCGGTGGCGTGATGACCTCGTCGCCCCAGCCGATGCCGAGTCCGCGCAAGGCCAACGCCAGCGCGTCGGTACCGGAGTTCAGGGCAACGACATGGTCGACGCCGAGATACTCGGAAACCGCCAGCTCCAGCTTCGCGACGGCCGGACCGCCGACGAAGTCGCCGGCGCCAAACACGTCGGCGACGACCTGGTGGATGTCGTCGCGCTCGGCCGCGTACTGCGCCGGGAAGTCGACATAGGGCACCTCGCGGTGCTCGCTCGACCGCCCGTCCGCCTCGGCAACGATCTCCGGCTTAGCGACCATAGAAGCGCCGCACCGCCTCGATCAGGGTGTCCTGCTCCGGCCGGCTCAGGTGCTGGTCGGCCGGGAAGGTGATGATCGAGTCGGCATGCCGGTCGGTGACCGGGAAGTCGCCCGGCTTGTAGCCCAGGTGCTTCAGGCCGTCCTGCTGGTAGAGCGGGATCGGGTAGTGGATCTTGGCCTCGATGCCCTCCGCCACCAGGTAGTCGTAGAGCTCGTCGCGGCGCTCCGCGAAGACGACGTAGAGGTGGAAGACGCGGCGCACGTTCTGACGGCGCGGCGGCAGCGTGATCTCCGGCAGAACGGCGAAGGCCTCGTCGTAGTAGGCCGCGTTGTCGATGCGCTTGTTGGTGATGTCGGCGGCCTGATCGATCAGCCAGTTGCCGACGATGGCCTGCAGCGAGTCCAGGCGCGAGTTGTAGCCGAGGATCTCGATCTCGTCGCGATTGCGCAGGCCGTGGTTGCGCAGCAGGCGCAGGCGCTTGGCGGTCTCGTCGTCGTTGGTGACGACAATGCCGCCATCGCCCCAGACATTGAGGTTCTTCAGCGGGTGCAGCGAGAAGCCGCCCGCGTTGCCCCAGGTACCGGTGCGCTTGCCGTCGATCTCGCCCAGGATCGACTGGCAGGCGTCCTCGACAACGGCCAGGTTGTGCTTGCGCGCGATCTCCATGATCGCCGGCATCTCCGCGACCTCGCCGGTCAGATGCACCGGCATGATCGCCTTGGTGCGCGGCGTGATCGCAGCTTCGAGCTGGCTCACGTCCATCCCGAAGGCGTCGTCGCAGTCGATCAACACCGGCGTCGCGCCGGTCTCGGCAATGGCACCGACCGTGGCGATGAAGGTGTTGGCACAGGTGATGACCTCGTCGCCGTGGGTGACGTGGCAGGCGCGCAGGCCGAGCTTCAGCGCGTCGGTCCCCGAACCGACGCCAACGGCGTGCTTGGTGCCGATCAGCGCGGCGAAACGCTCCTCGAACTCGGCCACCGGCTTGCCCAGGGTGAAGTCACCGGTGGGAACGAACTCGCGCAGCTGCTCGAGCACCTCGTCGACCTCGGAGAACTGCTGCGGCAGGTACGAGAAGCGCACCTTGAACATACTCATGGGAACGGACCTCCCCTCTTTGTCTAATCAGGCAACCAGGCGCGAGGCGTCGTCGCGCAGCAGCGCCTCGACCGTGGCGGCGATCTGCGCCGGGGCCAGGCCGTAGTGCTGCAGCAACTCTTCCTGCGAGCCGTAGTGTTCGGTGAAGGCATCGGTGAGCCCGAGCCGCTTCAGCATCGGCCGCTCGCGCCCGAAGCGGTCGAGCAGCAATTCGCCGACCGCGCTGCCGAGCCCGCCGACCAGCGTGTGCTCCTCCAGCGTGACCATCAGCGGCGCC
>CAZVLI010000245.1:0-6269 GCA_964627965.1 uncultured Rhodospirillales bacterium | reverse complement strand
TCGCGACTCGACGGCCGCCTGGGCCGCGCCCGGCAGCAACAGCGCGAGAACCAGCGCCAGCGCCCTCATGGCTTGCTCTCCCCGGCGATGGCCGCCGCGTCGGCCTCACAATCGCGCATCAGCATCTCGACATCCTCGCCCTGGCGGCTGACCTCGCGGCCATAGCGGTCGACGCCGTCGACCTGCCACACGCCGGCGGAGCGTTCCACGACGCGGAAGTACCAGCCCGGCGTCGCGCCGCGGCGCGGATAGGTCGCCAGGAGCTCACGCTCCGGCCTGGGTTGGACGGTCCGTTTCATTCGCAGGCTCCCCATGCGCGCCGCTCGGCCCCATGGTAGACCTGGATGGCGAGACGACATAGGACCAGCGATGCGCGTATTCGAGCGGCTCAACCGGACCCCGCAGTTCACCGACGAAGAAACCATGCTGATCGACCAGGTGACGGCGATGGCGCGCGACAAGCTGGCGCCCGCCGCGGCCGAGGTCGACCGGACCGGCCAGTTCCCCTGGGCCAACGTGAAGGCGATCAACGAGCTCGGCCTGAACGCGATGTTCGTGCCGGAGGCCTATGGCGGTGCGCCGATGCGCCTGGCGGCCTATCTCGCCTGCGTGCGCGAGATCTCCAAGGCCTGCGCCGCGACCGGGATCATCTGGGCGACCAACTTCCACGCCATGAAGCCGCTGGTCGACTTCGGCGACGAGGCGCAGAAGCAGCGCCTCCTGCCGCGCGTCGCCGAGGGCGCGCTGGCCTCGCTCTGCATCACCGAGCCGACCGCCGGTTCCGACGCCACCGGCATGAAGACCAGCTTCACGCCGGACGGCGACGAGATCGTGGTCGACGGCGGCAAGATCTTCATCACCACCGGCGACGTCGCCGACCTCTACCTCGTGTTCGGCAAGTGGTCGGAGATCGACAACCCGAAGAGCGCGATCTCGGTGCTGGTGCTGGAGAAGGGCACGCCCGGCCTGCAGGTCGTCGGGACCGAGGACAAGATGGGCATTCGCGGCTCGTCGACGGCGCAGATCGCCTTCGACGGCTGCCGCGTGCCGCGCGCCAACCTGATCGGCGCGCCGGGCGACGGCCTGCGCATTCTGTTCTCCGCGTTGAACAAGTCGCGGCCATCGATCGCCATGCATGCGCTCGGGATCGCGCGGGCCGCCTTCGAGGACGCCGTCGCCTACATCAACCAGCGCAAGCAGTCCGGCCGGGCGATCATCGAGTTCCAGGGCATCCAGTTCATGCTGGCCGACCTGGCGACCGATCTGGCGATGTGCGAACAGTGGGTCTGGCACGTCGCCGAGTTGCTCGACTCCGGCGAGACCGACGTCGGCGTGGAAGCGTCGATGGCGAAGATGCGCGCCGCCGACCTGGCCATGCGCATCGCCACCGAGGCGGTGCAACTGCACGGCGGCTACGGCTACATCCGCGACCTGCGGGTCGAACGGCTGATGCGCGACGCCAAGATCACGCAGATCTGGGAAGGCACCAACCAGGTGCACCGCCAGCTCATCGGCCGCAGCTTTATCGAGAAGTAGGAGAACCATGACCGAGATCCGAAATGTCGCGGTCGCCGGGTCCGGCACCATGGGCGCCGGCATCGCCATCGTCGCCGCGCGCGGCGGCTTCACCACCACGGTCTACGACACCTCGCAGGCCTCGCTGGACCGCGCCCGCGACGGCATCGAGAGCTTCTTCGACAAGTCGGTGCAGCGCGGCAAGCTGAAGCCCGACCAGGTCGACCACATCCTCGACCGGCTGGTCTACTCGGACCGGATCGACGCGCTGGCGCCGTCCGACCTGGTGATCGAGGCGGTTTTCGAGGACATGGGCGTAAAGCACGCGCTCTACCAGAAGCTCGACGCGGTCTGCGAGGAACATACGATCTTCGCGTCGAACACCTCCACGCTCTCGATCACCGAGCTGGCGGGCGGCAGCGGACGCGACGACCGCTTCGTCGGCATGCACTTCTGCCTGCCGGCGCAGCTGATGAAGCTGGTGGAGATGTCGCCCGGCCTCAACACGTCGGACGAGACCTTCCAGACCGCGTGGGACGCCTGCACGGCGATGGGCCAGCAATGCGTGAAGACGCAGGACACGCCGGGCTTCGTGCTGAACTACTTCGTCGTGCCGTTCAACAACGATGCGATCCGCGCCGTCGAGGCGGGCGTCGCGGAGCCGGCCGATATCGACCGCGCGATCAAGCTCGGCCTGGGCTACGCGATGGGGCCGTGCGAGCTGCTCGACCTGATCGGCCTGGATACGCAGATCCTGCTGTGCGAGGCGTTCTACAAGGTGACGCACGACCCGCGCGCCGCCTGCCCGCCGCTGCTGCGCCGGATGGTCGCCGCCGGCCGGCTCGGACGGAAGTCCGGGCGCGGCTTCTACAACTACGCCGGTAAAGCGATGTACGGAGCCTGATGCCATGCCGTTCGTTCTGATCGAAGCCGGCGCGAGCCGCTCCTTCCCGGACCTGGTCGCGTTGCGCAAGCAGGCCGATGCCGACGCCGACGTGGTGCTGATCGCCGGCGCCGAAGCCGGATCGAGCTTCCATCCCGACCCGGCGCGCGCCGCCATCCTGATCGAGCTCGGCACCGAATGCTTGGGTGTGCACACCGGCGAGGATTCCGGCACCGAGGGCTCCAACGTGCTGGGCTTCGCGGCCGTGCGCATCGGCGATGGCGCGCCGTCGAAGGTGGTGGAACTGGTGCGCCAACCGAACACATCCGAGAGCGCCATCGAGGCGGCCAAGGCGGTGTTCGCCGAACTGGGGCTGGAAGTCGCGGTCTGTTTCGACCTCGCCGGACGCATCGTCGACCGGCTGGTCCGGCCCTACTACAACGACGCGCTCAAGGGCCTGGACCAGCGCATCGCCACGGCCACCGACATGGACCTCATCGTCCGGCTCGGCCTGGGCTATCCCAAGGGACCGATCGAGCTGCTGGAAGCCACCGGCCTGGCGCACCACCACGACGTGACCAAGGCGCTGTTCGAAGTCTACGGCACCCCGGCCTACGCGCCCGCGCGCCGCGCCGTGGTGGCGAAGATGCGCGACGAGAAGTAGGCGGCCCTACCGGTTCTGCGCCATCCAGTCCGAGGTCTGGAGCTGGCTGCGCATGCGCCATTCGTGCAGCCGGTCCAGCAGCTCGGCCTTGGCGCCGGCGGCCGCAGGATCGCTCCAGCGGTCGTTCTCCTCGGCCGGATCGTCACGCAGATCGAACAGCTGGCCGTAGTCCTCGCCAAGGAAGTGCACCAGCTTCCAGTCGGCGGTGCGGACCATGGTCATCAGCGCATTGGTCATGAAGCGGTCCTGCGCCTGCTCGCAGTAGACGGATTCGCGCCCCGCGAAGTCGCCGCTCAGGGCTGGCGCCAGTGACTCGGCCTCGAGCGTCTCGGGCGCCTCGATGCCAGCGAGTTGCATCAGCCAGGGCACGACGTCCTGCTGCTGCACCAGCGCATCGACACTTCGTCCCGCCGGTACGCGACCCGGCCCCCACAGCACCAGCGGCACGCGTGTAACCTGATCGTAGCTCGACCACTTCTGGCTCAGGCCGTGGTCGCCCATGCAGTCGCCGTGGTCGCTGGTGAACACCACCACGGCGTTGTCCAGGTAACCCTTCTCCTTCAGCGCCGCCAGGATCTCGCCGATCTTGCGGTCGATCATGGTCTGGTTGGCGAGGTAGTAGGCGCGCTGGCGCTTGCGGTCGTCCACGCTGGCATCGGGCCGGTGCGCGGTCGAGTCCGGCGCCAGTTCGACGTGCAGGTCGCGCAAGTCCTGGATTGGCGGCGGCTGCCTATCCATTTCCGCCGACGTGACCGCCCGGACCGGCAGGTCCTTGTCCATGTAGGCCTGCACTTCCTCGGCCCATGGGTCATAAGGCGGGTGCGGCCCAGGAAAGCCGATCTGCAGGAACAGCGGCTGTCGCTGCGGGATGCGACGCAACCACCAAAGGCCGAGATCGCCGACGAAGACATCGGGGTGCAGTTCCGGCGGCAGCGGCCAGTCGAAGGCGCCCAGCGCGGTCTCGAACTCGGGCAGCGTGGTGTAGTAGTGGCGGTCCGGCCGGGTGTGGCCGCGCAGGCCCATGGCCCGGTCCCATTCGTCGAGATAATCGCGGTTGACGCCCGGCACCGGCCGCACCCGCTCCTTGTTCTCCACGTTGTAGCGTTCGTGGAATCCGGCCGGCGTGTTCATTGGCTCGGTATGCATCTTGCCGATGTTCACCGTGTGGTAGCCGGCGGCCTGGAAGTGCTCCAGCCAGGTGTGCCGCCACAGGTCGCCGTTCTTCAAGATGCCGGTGGTGTGCGGGTAGTAGCCGGTGAACAGCGCCCCGCGCGCCGGCGCGCAAGATGCGCCGGCGACGTGGCACTGCGTGAAGGCCGTCCCCTCCCGCACCAAGCGGTCGAGGATCGGCGTGTCCATGAACGGAAAGCCGAGCGCGCCGACGGTGTCGTAGCGCTGCTGGTCGGTGATGATGAAGATGATGTTGGGCTGCGACTGGGTCATCGACGACTAGTCCTCGTTCAGGACGTCGACGATGTAGTCGCGCGACTTCCATTCCGGCTTCGGCGGCGTGTAGTTCGGGCGCGGCATGTAGACCGAAGATTCCTCGAAGGTCATCTTCGGGACGCTGCGCGGGCAGTTGTAATAGATGTAGTCGGCCTTCACGCGGATCAGGCGCTTGGCGCCCGGCCAGACGTCCTGATCCGGCGCTTCGTCGACGATCTCGGCCTCCCCGGTGAGGCGAAGCCGTGTGGTGTTACCGTCGAAGCGGACGAACAGCAGGCCGACGCGCGGCGACAGATGGATGTTGCCGAGGCTTCGGTACATCCGGTTGCCGTCGTAGTCCGGGAAGGTGACCTCGTCCGGCGCGGTGACCCGGATGAAGCCCGGCACCCCGCCTTTCATGGAACAGTCGACGGCGTCGCCATGCGCCGTCGCGAGGAAGAAGAACGGCACCGACTCTATGAGTTCCTTGTCCTCGTCGGTGAAGGTCAGGTGCTTGCGGTACTGTTCCAGCCGGTCGGCGACCGCGCGACCCTTGTAGCGGTCCTGCAGCGCGCGCTGCCCGTCATGAAACATGCTGTCCATGGCTCGCGTCCCTCCGTTCGTCGTGAACGAAGCGACGCTAGCAGACCGCGCTCTGGTCAGACCATCTCGCGGGTCGCCGTGAACCTAATCTTCGGCCAGTCCTGTTCCATGCGGTTCAGGTCCCAGGCGTTGCGGGCCATGAACACCGGCGAGCCGTCGCGGTCGGTGCCGAGCGCGTTCTTGTTCTGGTCGACGAACTTGGTCAGTTCGGCCTTGTCGTCGCTGCCGACCCAGCGAGCCATCACATAGGGCGACGGCTCGAAGTCGATGGGGAGGTTGTACTCGGCCTCCAGCCGGGTCTGCAGCACGTCGAGTTGCAGCGCGCCAACGACGCCGACGATCCAGGCCGAGCCGATATTCGGGCGGAAGACCTGCGTCACGCCCTCCTCGGCCAGGTCCTCCAGCGCCTTCTGCAGGTGCTTGGCGCGCATCGGGTCCCCCAGGCGCACCCGGCGCAGGATTTCCGGGGCGAAGGACGGCAGGCCGGTGAAGCGCACGTCAGCGCCCTCGACCAGCGCGTCGCCGACGCGAAGCGTACCGTGGTTCGGCACGCCGATGACGTCGCCGGGCCAAGCCTCGTCGGTCGTGGCGCGTTCCTGGGCGAAGAAGAAGATTGGGTTGTGCACGGCGATCTGCTTGCCGGTCCGGACCTGCTTCAACTTCATGCCCTTGCGGAAACGGCCGGAGCAGATGCGCATGAACGCCACCCGGTCGCGGTGGTTCTTGTCCATGTTCGCCTGCACCTTGAAGACGAAGCCGCTGACGCGGTCCTCGGCCGGGTCGATCGGCGCCGGCTCGGCCTCCTGCGGGCGCGGCGGCGGCGCATAGCCGGTGAGCCCGCCGAGCAAGCCGTCAATGCCGAAGCTGCGCAGCGCGCTACCGAAATAGACCGGAGTCAATGAGCCGGCGCGGTAGCTCTCCATATCGAAGGGCGGGCAAACCCCGCGGCACATCTCGATGTCTTCTTCCAGCTTGGCCAGTTCATCGGGGGTCAGCACGCTGGCCATGTCGGCGGCGGGAATGCGCCGGCTCTGCTCGTCCTCGCCGCCGAAGGTCACGAACTCGTCGGCGACCAGGTCGTAGCAGCCGCGGAAGTTGCGGCCCATGCCGACCGGCCAGTTCATCGGCACGGTGTCCAGCGCGAGCGTCTCGGCGATCTCGTCGAGCGTCTCGAAGGGG
>CAZVLI010000244.1:238-6272 GCA_964627965.1 uncultured Rhodospirillales bacterium | reverse complement strand
GATCGATGAGGCGCTGCCCGACCGCCGTGTCGTCTTCGATACCGAACCAGTCTTGGCAGGCCTGGTTGACCAGCTGCACCCGGCCCGTCGTATCGGTCAGCACAAAGCCGGTCGGCGACTGGTTCACGACCGAGCGGAAGCGCGCCTCGCTGGCCGCCAACGCGCGTTCGGTCTCCAGCAACGGCGTGATGTCCTGTGCGACGCCATATTCCTCGACCACCTGACCCTGATCGTCGAAGACCGGCATGGCAATCTCGCGCAAGTGTCGGACATCGCCGGCCGGCGTTACGATCCGGTACTGCGCTTCGAAGGGTTCACCCTGTCGCAACTGGACGTAGAGGGACTTGATCCGCTTGCGGTCCTCCGGGTGGACCAGCGTGAACTCCTGGTCGAGCGTCGCGGCCTCGCGCATGTAGGCTTCGACGCTCAGGCCGTGGATCTGCGCGTTCTCTTCCGAACAGAACAGGCAGCGGTCGGTGTGAGCGTCCCAGACCCAGTGTCCGAGCGAGGCCAGCGACGAGGCTTGCCGCAGCCGAGCCTCGCTCTCTTGCAGGGCCGCCTGTGCGGCACGCAGATCGGTGATGTCTTGTGATGTTCCGGCGACCCGAACCGGTCGCCCCTTGTCGTCGCGGTCGAAGTGAAAGATCGACCGCATGTGCCGGATCTCGCCGTCCGGACGGACGATCCGAAACTCACACTCCCCGGCATCGGAACCGCTCTTCGCCGTCTGGAATACCTCATCGAAGCCTTCGCGATCGGCCGGGTGCACCAGGTTGAGGATGGTCTCGTAAACCGATTCCGCGTCGCGCGGCAGGCCGAGCAGGTCGAAATAGTGGGCGGACCAGACGGCCTCTCTCTTGCTCAGGTCGTGCTGCCAGCTGCCGAAATGGCCGATCCGCTGCGCCTCGGCGAGATTCGCCTCGCTCTGCGCCAGGGCCTCCTGCGCCGCCTTCATGTCGGTGATGTCGATCCAGCTGACGAACAGGCAGGCATCGCCGTCATGTTCTATGCGCTGACCGGCCGCCAGGTACCACAGGCGCTTTCCTTCGATGGTGACCGGGAATTCCCGCTGGCGGAAACCGCCATCGCCGGGAAGGGCGAGCCATTGCTTGAGGTTGCGCGCCCACATCTTGCGGATCTCGTCGTCGGTGCTGAACACGCCCCGGGCGCGGTAGTCGGCGAGCAGCTTCTCGGCCTCTGGATTGCGGAACAGTACCTTGCCATCGGCGACGCGCACGATCGTCGCCGGCACCGGGAGCCGTTGCACGATGGAGCGGAAGCGGCGCTCGTTGTCGCGCAGGAACGCCTCGGCATGCTTGGCCTCGGTGACGTCGGTATAGGTGAGCACGAACCCGCCGTCCGGCAGCGGCGTGCGTTGCATGTCGACGGTCTTGCCGCTCTCCAGCGTGAACTGCAGACGGAAGGGAATCGACATGGCCTCTGGCGTAAGTGCGGCATCCAGGAAACTGCCTTGAACGTCGCCGAAGACGCCTTGCGACAGGTTGTGCTCCAGCACCTCGCGGTAGCTCATGCCCTCACGCAGGAAATCGCGCGCATAGCCACGCAACGTGTAGGCCTGATCGTTCCAGAGGCGCAGCTTATACGCGCTGTCGAAGACCAGCAGGCCTTGCGCGAGATTGGCGAGGGCCTGATCGGTCAGTGTTCGCTGCTGCCGTATTTCGGTCCGCGCGTCGGCCAGACTGGAGCGATCCTCGGAGATGACCAGGACGCCGAGTATCGTTCCGTCCTCGTCCTGATGCGGCGTGAGCGTCAGGAAGACATCCCGATGTTGGCCATCGGGATAGTCGACGCTGCGCTCGATCGCGATCGGCTCGCCACCCAGCGCCCGCGTGTAGAGCGGACGTAGACGAGCGTAGTGTTCGCCGAGAAGACGCTCGAGCGAGCCACCGACCGCCTGATCGGGCGTGTAGGCCCACCAGCTGGCGCCGGTGCGGTTCACGTAGCGAACGACCTCGTCGCGGTCGACGTAGCACACGAGATCGCGCAGGCGATCGGCCAGCAGCCGCAGGGCCGCGCCGATGTCGATATTGCCGCTCGGCAGGATGTCGACCGCCAGGTTCGTACTCATGACCTCTCCGATACAGCGGATAAGGTGAACATCTTCCTAGTCCGCGGCTTCCGCCAGCACCTCTTTCGCGATCGCGAAGCCGCGGTTCGCCGCCGGAACGCCGGCGTAGACCGCCACGTGAAACAGCAGCTCCTTGATGTCCGCTGCGCTGGCGCCGGTATTTCGGGTGGCTCGCACGTGCATGGCGAACTCCTCCCAGTGCCCGCACGTGGCCAGGATCGCCAGCGTGAGCATCGAACGCTCGCGTCGTTCCAGACCGGGTCGCGTCCACACGCCGCCCCAGGCACTTTCCGTGATGAAACGCTGGAAGTCGGCGTCGAGTTCGGTTTTCCGGCTCTCGGCGCGGTCGACATGCGCATCGCCCAGCACCGCGCGGCGCACCGCCATGCCATCGGCAAAGGGCTCGTCGGACATCGGCAGGCCTCCTACTCGTAACGAAGTGGGCGCAGTGTACCCCAGCTTGTCACGACGCGGGCATTGACCCGTACGATGTCAGCCGCGACGCTAATACACATGTCGCGGCAAGCGACGGCCTCGGGAGGAGACAACGAGAATGGAATTCGGCTTTTTCACCATGCCCTCGCACCCGCCGGAGCGCAGTCTCGGCGACGGCTACGAGTGGGACCTGCAGGTGCTGCGCTGGCTCGACGAGTTCGGCTACTCGGAAGGCTGGGTCGGCGAGCACCACACCGCGAAATGGGAACCCAATCCCTCGCCCGACTTCCTGGTCATCGAGGGTTTCCGCCAGACCGAGAATATCCGTCTCGGGCCGGGCGGCTTCCTGCTGCCCTATCACCACCCGGCCGAGCTGGCGAACCGCGTCGCCATGCTCGATCACATCTCCAAGGGCCGGCTGAACTTCGGCATTGCCGCCAGCGGCCTGCCCTCGGACTGGGCGATGTTCAACGTCGACGGCATGTCCGGCGTCAACCGCGACATGACCCGCGAGGCGCTCGACATCATCCTGCGCATGTGGTCGGAGGAGGAGACCTTCGATCACAAGGGCCAGTTCTGGAATGTCAGCAAGCCGGCGCCGATGCTCGATTTCCTGCACCCGCACATCAAGCCGTTCCAGCAGCCGCACCCGCCGATCGGCGTCGCCGGCCTCTCCAAGGGCTCCGATACGCTGAAGCTGGCGGGCGAGAAGGGCTACATCCCGATGAGCCTGAACCTGAACCCGGCTTACGTCGGCAGCCACTGGGAGTCGGTCGAGGAAGGCGCGCGCAAGTCGGGTCGCAACCCGAGCCGGCGCGAATGGCGCATGGTGCGCGAGATCTTCGTCGCGGACACCGACGAGGAGGCCTG
Organism: uncultured Rhodospirillales bacterium; assembly: GCA_964627965.1. GTDB lineage: Bacteria > Pseudomonadota > Alphaproteobacteria > JAVKFY01. The sequence continues at coordinate 2,878 of CAZVLI010000244.1, read as the reverse complement.
GAAGCTGGCGGTCGACGGTCCGATGGGTCGGATGATGACCGAGTATTTCCTGCCGTTGCTCAGCGCCTTCGGGTTCCTGGAGTTCCTCAAGCACGATCCCGATGTGCCGGACAGCGACGTGACCGCCGCCTACTGCGCCAAGCACAACTGGCTGGTCGGCTCGCCGTCTACCGTCGCGGAGAAGATCGAGAAGGTCTACGACGATGTCGGCGGTTTCGGTCAGCTCCTGGTCTTCGGCTTCGACTACACCGAGAAGGCCGAGGCCTGGAAGTCGTCGCTCGGCCTGATCCAGACCGAGGTCGCATCGAAGGTGAAGCACTTGATACCGGAGCCGGCGACGGCGGCCGCCTAGCCGCTCTTGCCCCTGTACCCGACGGAAACGGCGCCGCGAGCCATCGCGGCGCCGTTTTCTTTGCAGGCCTGGTCCGGCTGTCAGCCTTCGGTGAACAGCGTGAACAGGATCATGCCGATGGCGGCGGCCGCGAAGACGATGGTGATCTGCATCGACTTGCGGTGTCGTTCGCGGCGCGAATGCGAGACTTCGGGCCACGGGCTGCCGTCCGGACGCCGCAGGACCGTCGAGTTGTGGACATTGGGCTCGGCCGCCGGATCGAGTTTCACGATATGCGCGCGAATTTCGGCCAGCGCACGGCGCTGGTTGTCCAGGATGACGGCACCGTCCTCGTCGCCCTGGACGTGGGTGGCCGACGCCTCGTTGTGCCAGACCTGGTAGATGTATTCGAGCGCGCGCAGCACCCACATCTTCTGTTCCGGCGTCAGCGTGTCGTCCGCGAGCACGGACTTGCCGCCGCGGTTGTAGCGCCGCGTCAGCTCGTTCGGCGCAAGCTTGTCGAGGTCGACCATCGTGTTGTCCCCCGTCACAGCCTAGCCGGCGAACCGTATCTGCGACAAATTGGCCTTTGGGGCCTGTATCTCCCGCCGGCGCAGTTGATAATGGTTCCAGAATTCGCCGAAAGAGGACGCCAGACATGAGCGAGCCTGCCGACTACACCCCGCGCGACTGGAATGCGCACCCGCCCTATCTGACGCCGGAGTACAAGTCGACCCGGCTGCGTGCGCCGAAACAGCGCCTGCTGCCATTGCCGCAGACATTGTCGGAGATGACCGGGCCGCTGTTCGGTCACAACGACATGCAGCCTGGCGATGATGACCTGACCCACGTGCCCGGCAGCACCGCCGAGGCGGTCGGGGAGCGTATCGTCGTTTCCGGCCGAGTGCTGGACCAGGCCGGCCGCCCGGTCCCGAACACCTTGATCGAAGTGTGGCAGTGCAACGCCGCAGGCCGCTACAACCACGACTGGGACCAGCACGACGCCCCGCTCGACCCGAACTTCCAGGGCACCGGCCGCTGCGTGACCGACGACGAGGGCCGCTACAGCTATGTCTCGATCCGCCCCGGCGCCTATCCCTGGGGCAACCACGAGAACGCGTGGCGGCCGCCGCACATCCATCTGTCGCTGTTCGGGCCGAGCTTCCTGACCCGGCTGGTGACGCAGATGTACTTCCAGGGCGACCCGCTGCTGCCGCTCGATCCGATCTTCAACGGCGTGCCTGCGCAAAGCCGCGATCTGCTGGTGGCGAGCTACGACCACGAGTTGACGCGCCCCGACTTCGCGCTCGGCTGGCGCTTCGACATCGTGCTGCGTGGTCGCAACGCCACGCCCATGGAAAACTGAGACGGGAGAACTAGGCCATGCCGACGCAGACTCCGTCGCAAACCGTTGGGCCCTATCTGCGGCTCGGCTTCGATCAGATGAACCGGCATCACATCGCCGATGCCGGCGTGCCCGGTACCCGCATTCGCGTTGAGGGGCAGGTCGTCGATGGTGCCGGCGCCGTGGTACCGGACGCGGTGGTCGAGGTCTGGCAGGCCAACGCCGCCGGTCGCTACGACCATCCCGAAGACACCCAGGACAAGCCGGCGGATGCCGGTTTCAAGGGCTGGGGGCGGGCGCCGACCGACTCCGAGGGCCGCTTCTGGTTCGAGACCGTGAAGCCCGGCCAGGTGCCGGGACGCGGCAACGTGTTGCAGGCGCCGCACCTGAACCTGACGATCTTCGCGCGCGGGATGCCGAACCATGCCTACACCCGGCTCTACTTCGCCGACGAGGGCGCCGCCAACGAAGTCGACCCGGTGCTGGGCTCGGTGCCGGAAGCGCGACGCGGCACCCTGATCGCCCGGCGCGATGACGGCGAGCCGCCGGTCTACCACATGCGCATCGTCCTGCAGGGCGACGACGAGACGGTTTTCTTCGACGCTTGATGGTGGGTTCGTTGCACGACGCGGCTTTCGGGGCGCCGGCGATGGCGGCGCTGTTCGACGATCGGGCGCGTGTACAGGCGATGCTCGACTTCGAGGCTGCGCTCGCCCGGGTCGAAGGCCGCCTCGGCGTGATCCCGGCCGACGCGGCGGCGGCCATCGAGGCGCAGTGCGACGCCGACCGTTACGATATGTCGGCGCTGTTCGCCGAGATGAGCGTTGCCGGCAATCCGGCGATCCCTCTCGTCAAGCATCTCACGGCCAGGGTGGAAGGCGAGGCGTCGCGCTTCGTCCATTGGGGCGGTACCAGCCAGGACGTGATGGACACCGGCCTGGCGTTGCAGATGCGCGCCTTTGGT
>CAZVLI010000244.1:0-228 GCA_964627965.1 uncultured Rhodospirillales bacterium | reverse complement strand
GGGCAACTCACCGCGCTGGCGGACGCGGCGGCGCGGCTGGCCCGCGAGCATCGCGACACGCCGATGGTCGGCCGCACGCTGTTGCAGCAGGCGCTGCCGATCACGTTCGGACTAAAGGCGGCGCATTGGCTCGACCTCGCGGTGCGTCAGGTCGAGCGCCTGCGGTCCGTTCGAGCGGACTCGATCGCGCTGCAGTTCGGCGGCGCGGCCGGCACGCTGGCCTCGCTC
>CAZVLI010000243.1:0-6300 GCA_964627965.1 uncultured Rhodospirillales bacterium | reverse complement strand
ACAACACGAACCTCGACGACACGCTCCCCCTCGTCGCGCTCCTGGTCATCAACAAGCCCGAGGATGTCGGTCTGCGGCCGGATGGCGAGGCCGCCCCGGCCGACGCGGGCGCGACAACTGCGCTGACCGGCTTCAGCCTGTCGCAGGCGCTGCGGATGCGCGCCTTCTACATCATCTGCGCCGGCACCTTCTCGATCTCGATGCTGGTCACGGCGCTGCACTTCTACCAGGTTTCGATCCTGATCACGCAGGGCCTGGCGCCGGAGGTGCCGGCGCGCATCTTCCCGGTCTCGGCGCTTGCAATGGTCGCGGCCTTCCCGCTCATCGGCCGGATGCTGGACCGCTGGCCGACGCACATCGTGTTCGCCGCGACGCTGTTGCTGATGGCGGCGTCGCTCGCCTCGGTGAACCTGGTCTACGACGTGCCGACCGCGATCGCCTACGCGATCCTGTTCGGCATGCTGAACGGGTTCATGTTCTCGCTGATCAGCTTCCTCTGGGCGCGCTACTTCGGCCGCAAGCACCTTGGCGAGGTCCAGGGCACCGGGCAGATGATCACCGTCATCGGGGCCTCGCTCGGGCCGCTCCCCTTCGGCGTCGCCTACGACCTGACCGGCAGCTACACCGAGACCCTGCTGCTCTTCGCGCTGCTGCCGCTCATCCTGGCCATCGTCGCCGGGCTGTTCCTGCGCCCGAGCCCCTTCCCCGACGACTGACGCTTATTTCGCCGTCGGCAGGATCAACGGCCACGGCGTGGTCTCGGTGCCGAACGGCACCACCACTTCGATCAGTCGCGGCTTGTCGCTAGCCAGTGCCCGCTCCAGTGCCGGCCGCAGCGCCTTCGGCGAGTCCACCCGTTCCGCGGCGACGCCGAAGCTCTCCGACAATTGCAGGAAGTCGGGATTGGTCAGGTCGGAGCCGATCACGCGGCCGTCGAAGGCGTTCTGCTGGTCGCGCTTCACATTGCCGTAGGCGCCGTTGTTGAACACGATCGTGGTGACGGCGATGTCGAACTGTGCCGCCGTCGCCAGCTCCTGCACCGCGAACATGAAGCCACCGTCGCCGCACACCGATACCACCGCCTTGTCCGGCGCCGCCACCTTGGCGCCCAGCGCGGTCGGGAAGCCGAAACCGAGCGTGCCCTGGAAACCGGCCGTCACGTAGGTCCGCGGCGTCAGCACCGGGAAGGCGTAGAACGAAGCGAAGCCGACCTGGCAGAGCTCCTCCACGAAATAGCCGTCGGGCGGCAGCACATCGCGGATCACCTCCAGGTAGGCGACCTGCGGCTGGATCTTGGCGATCTTCCGCGCCGCCCTCGCCCGCGCCTTCTCCAGACGGTCAGGATCGGCCTTCGGGCGCGGTCCCTTGCGGGTCACCGCCTTTGCCAGCGCCGCCGCGCCCTCGGCCGAGTCCGCGACGATCCCGACATGCGGCTTCATCCGCAACATCTCGGCCGGGTCGATGTCGATACGGATCAGCTTGCGCTTGTCGTCGGCACGGTCGACATACTGACCCATGCCGCCCCAGCGCATGTAAGGCATCTCCATGCGCGTGCCGATGCCGATGGCGAGGTCGGTCGACGACCACAGCTCGTAGGCCGCCGCCGAGTTCAAGCCCAGCGGGTCGGTCTCCGGCACGATCCCGCGACCGCCTCGGAACGACGTCACCGGCGCGCCCAGCGCCTTGGCCAGCGCCCGTACCTCGGCCTGGGCATGCTGCGCGCCCGAACCGAGGAAGATCATCGGCCGCTTGGCAGCGCGGACCAGGGCCGCGGCGCGGTCGATCTCGTCCGGGTCGATCGGCGGCGGCGCGGGCACCTCCACGGCTGGCGGCAGATCCACCGGCGCCGACTGCGCCATGGTGTCCCAGCACATCTCGATCGCCACCGGACCTGGCCGGCCGCCCTGCATCTGCCGGAAAGCCTCGTTGACCATCGGCGCCGCATCCTGCACGCGGTCCGCCCGGTCGGCCCACTTGATGATGCTGCGCAGGGTCGCGCGCTGGTCGGACAGTTCGTGCAGGTGTCCGCGCCCGCGCCCCATGAACTCCGACGGCACCTGACCGGTCAGGCACAGCACCGGCGTACTGCTGCCCATCGCCGTGCACAGGGCGGCCGTGGTGTTGAGCACGCCCGGCCCGGGCACGACCGAGAACACGCCCGGCCGACCGCTGGCCTTGGCGTAGCCCATCGCCATGTAGGCGACCCCCTGTTCGTGGCGGGCGGAGATCGCGCGCAGGCTGTTGCCGCGCCGCGCCATGGCGTCGAACATCGGATAGGTCTGCGCCCCCGGCAGCCCGAAGATCGTGTCCACACCGTTGCGCAGGGTCTGCGCGATCAAAGCCTCTCCGCCGCTGATCCGCTTGGCCATCGTCGCTCCTTCCGTCCGCCGCCGCCGTCATCATAGCCGGTTGCCGGACCGGCGTGACCGGGAGAATATGCAATCTGCTGATCTTGCCGCTGTATGCGTATCGCGTGGAACGATGACCGAAGTCGAAGCCGCGGTTGCCGCGTTGTTGGCGTCGGATGCGAAGGACTTCGGTCCCCTCGCCGACGCCTATGCTGCGCATGGCCTGACGCTACCGGCTGTCAACTTCGAGCCGGACGAAACCGACATTCTGATCGAAGCACAGCGCCAGATACTTCGTTGGTGGCGGGACTTGGCGCCCTCCGACGACGGTCTCCCCGAGGCCAAGCACATCGATCCAACCGTTCTGCAGGAGCACCTCGGCAACCTCACCGTGCTGGCACCGGACGGTGCCGGCGACTTCGTCTACCGGTTGCACGGCAGCCGGATCAGCGACGCCATGGGCTACGAGCTGACCGGGCGGCGGGTGTCGGATGGCCCGCGCGATGGCGCGATACCGGCCCCGATCAGGACCTACTTCCTCACGCTGTACCGCATCGTCGAAGCGCAGCCGAAACCGCTCTACGCTCGACATCCCTGGCGCGGCACGGGCGGCCAGGATTTTCACTGGCACCGGGTCATCCTGCCCTTCGGCGAGGGCCGGCGCGTCACCAGGCTGCTGGTCTCGAACCTGGCCACCGATGGCGACAAGGTCCTGCGTCCGATCGACATCCAGCACCTACAACCTCTGCAGCAGCGCCCGCCGGGTTGAGAGCCGTCGCGCCCCTCGCGGACTCGCGACTGGTCCAACCATGACGGTTTCCCGTAGCATGAACTGGGGATCGCTTTGACGAGGGTAAGGGGATGATCGAGCAGGGACCGTTCATGGTCAGGTTCCAGGCCGCCCTGACCGAGAACGACATCGAACTTCAGGACCTGCTCGACATCTGGGAATCCATGCGCGGCGCGCGTCGCATGCCCGCCCGTTCCGACTTCAAGCCGGAGTTGCTACAGCGCCATCTTGGCTGGGTGCATCTTCTGGATGTCACGTACGAACCGTTGAGCTTCCGGTTCCGCCTCTATGGCTCCAACATTTCCGCCGCCACCGGCCGCGACGCCACCGGCCAGGAACTGAACGAAGCGTTCAGTGGCAAGTTCCTGAACGAGTTGCAGCAGGTGCTGGAGCGCACGGTCAGCGAAACCCAGCCGCTGCGGGTCGAGTCGTCCTTTGCCGGCGTGAACAAGGAGTTCATCCCGATCACGTCGCTGTTCCTGCCGCTATCCGACGAAGGCGAACAAGTCGACATGGTGATGATCCGCCATGTTATCGGTACCCGCTCGACGTAGTTCAGGTTTCGCGGCACCGCCGAGCCGTCAGTCCGCGTTCGCCGCGGAACCACGTCGACGCGCCGCAACCAACGTCGCCGCAAAGACACCGCCGAACAGCAGAGCCATGCCGCCGGGTTCCGGCACCGGCATCTGCAGGACGCGCACGGAATAGACGCCGTCACTGCCCTGGATACGGCCGGTCTCGCTGCCATCTCCGAAGTCGACCAGCGCGTTGTCGGAGCCGCCTTCCGCCGCGGCCCGCATGGCGTTCAGCTCGTCCGCTGTCGGCAAATCCAGCCCGCTCAGGATCGGCTGGAGCGTGACCATGAAGACGTCGATCTCTGTCAGCCTGAACCCCGTCGGGCCGATCGGTCCGTCGGTGCCGCTGAACAGCTGGAACGAGTCCTGCGTGGGCCCATCCCTTACATCCATCAGATCCAGGAGGGGCACGCCGTCGCTCACGCCTTGGATGACGAAGTCCTCGATCACGTTGGTGTCGAGGTTCAACACGACGACCGACACCTGGAGCGAGATGATCTCGGTCCGCCTGATGCCCGGTACATCCAGGAAAGGCACCTGTTCCGTGTCGACGGTCCAGACGATCGAGAACCTGTCGCCGATCACCGCCGGCGCCCCACCCGCTGTCGCGCTATAGGCCGCCGACAGCAGCCCCAGGTCGTTCCCGGACGTCCGCGTGAAGTCCGCCCGATACTCCAGGATCGTCGCCTGCGCGTCGGTCGATGTCGTCAGCGCGACACCCGCCACCAAAGCCACGCCAACGGCGGTCGCCCGGATCGCGGCCAAGATTCGCTTACCGGCGCGCTTGGCGCGCGCCGACCCATGCTTCTGCATCTTTCCCCTCTCGGTTCGACCGATTGGCTCTTCTTTATGATGCGAAGCTTAGACGTCAGAAGTCACAGTGCAAGCGCCCCGGCGCCAGTTGCGCGCAAAGGCTGCCGACAAAGGCTGAAAAGCACTGGAGAGTGGTGACCCCAAGGGGACTCGAACCCCTGTTTTCGGCGTGAGAGGCCGACGTCCTAGACCGCTAGACGATGGGGCCAACGGTGGGCGGAGGCCGGAGGTTTAGACGAACGCGGCATCACCGGTCAAGAGCCTTGGCGTCGCACTTGGCTGCGCGGATATGTCCGTACATACTCGCCGGGTCGGATCGCCCCGCGGTCAGGCCGCACTCATCAACCCATTGCCGGACAACCCGCCCATGAACGCCGCAGCCAAGCCCGTCGTCGCCGTGATCGGCACCGGCGGGACCATCTCCTCCATCGGTCGTCACCCGCTCGATCTGGTCGCGTATCCGGACAACGAGGCGTTCTATCACGTCGACGAGTTGCTCGATGCGTTCCCGGAGTCGCGGACGGTGGCGGACGTGCGCGAGGTCCGCTTCCGCGCGCTGGGCAGCCCGAAGATCGGCCCGGCCGACTGGCTGGAGCTGGCCGTCACGATCAATGCATTGCCCGAGAAGATGCCGGAGGTCGACGGCGTGGTGCTCACCCACGGCACCGCGACGCTGGAGGAGACGGCATACTTCCTGAACCTGGTCCTCACCGTCGACGTGCCGGTGGTCGTGGTGGGCGCGCAACGACCCGCCAGCGGCATGGGCACCGACGCCGGCATCAACCTGGTCAACGCGATCCGTGTCGCCGGCGCACCGGAAAGCCGCGGACGCGGCGCACTGGTGGTGCTGAACGACGAGATCCACGCCGCCCGCGACGTCACCAAGACCTCGACCATGCGACTACAGACCTTCCGCAGCGCCGACTTCGGCGTGCTCGGCCATGCCGACGGTGACCGCGTCGTCTACTACCGTCAGCCGATGCGCCGGCACTATCCGGACACTGTCTTCGACCTGGCGGGCGTCGAGTCCCTGCCCCGTGTCGACATCGCGCTGTCCTACGCCGGCGCCGCCCGCGCCGCCATCGACGCCTTCGTCGCCGCTGGCGCCAGGGGGCTGATCTCGGCCGGCTTCGCGCCGGGATTCTGCACGCCGGGGGAGAAGGACGGTTTCGAAGACGCCATCCGCCAGGGCGTCGTGGTGGTGCAGAGCACGCGCGCCGGCAGCGGCCGGGTCATCCCGCTGAAGGCGATGCGCCCCGCCGGCTGTCTGGTCGCCGACAACCTGACGCCGCAGAAGGCGCGCGTCCTGCTGATGCTGGCGCTGTCGCGAACCGACGATCCGGCCGAAATTCAGGAGATGTTCGCCGCCTACTAGGGCGCCTGATGCGCGGCGGCGGCGATGGCGACGACGCGATCGACGTCGGCCGGGTCGGTGTTGAAGGCGCAGACCAACCGGTGCACGTCCGCCCCCGAGGTCGGCCAGCCGTGGAAGCCGACGCCACCGTCGAGCATCGCTTGCGCGACCTTGTCCGACAGCGCCACGAACACCTCGTTCGCCTGCAGCGGATGCGCCAGCCGCGCGCCGGCCTGCGCCACCAGCCCCTCGCCCAATCGCCGGGCCTGCGCGTTGGCGTGGCGCGCGTTCTCCAGCCAGACATTGTCGCGGCAATAGGCGACGAGCTGCGCCGAGATCAGCCGCATCTTGGAGAACAGGTGTCCGGCCCGCTTGCGCCGGAAAGCGAAGTCGCCGGCCTTGTCGGGATCGAAGAACACC
>CAZVLI010000242.1:0-6331 GCA_964627965.1 uncultured Rhodospirillales bacterium | reverse complement strand
GGAACGCGTCTTCAAGGCTCACCAGCTCGACGCCCAGCTCCTCGGCGACTTTTGGGTCGATATAAGGGTCGTGCGCGATGCGCCGGAAACCGAGCGGCGCGACGAGGCGCATCGCCTCGGCGCCGATGTTGCCGATGCCGATCTGCGCGAAGGTGCGGCCGACCAGTCCGGTGCCGTGGTAGTTCAGCAACTCCCGCCATCCCGGCTTGCCGCCGCGCGTGATCCGGTCCTTGTGCAGCAGGTTGGTGGCAAGCGCCAGCAGCAGCGTCAGGATCGCCACCGCCATCGGCCGTCGGACGCCGGGCGGCGTGATCGTGACGGCGACATCGGCGGCGCTGCAGGCCGGGATATCCAGCGTGTCGTAGCCGACGCCCATGCGACAGAACAGGCTCAGTCGCTTACTGCCCGCCAGGCTCTCCGCGCTGATCCGTTCGCCGAGCAGGATCGCGGCGTCGAGCTCGGCCAGCGCCTGGCTCGGCAGCGGCGACTCGGCGGGTAATGCGACCACCTCGATATCTGGGTCGTCGTGCATCCAGGTGACGTCATAGGTCGGGAAAGGGGCACCTTCGCCCTTACCGAGCAGGGAAGCGGAAACGCCGATGCGGAATTGAGCCATCAGAAGAACACCGTGAGGTTTTTTGCGAGCAGGACATTCTGGTCGAGGGTCACCTTGCGCCGCGCCACCTGCCAGCCGTCGCCATGGCGCCGGAGCGTATCGGTGCGCCGACCGACGAAGAGGTAGTTCTCGCGCTCCTGCCGGTTCTGGCTGACCACGAAGCGGCACGACGCGGTGACAGTCTCGGCCGACGCGGCGTCAGGGGCGGCCTCGACGAGCCGGACATTGCCGACGAGGTGCACCACGCGGCTGATCGGCACCTCGGCCCAGTGCACGCCGGTGCGGATCTGCTCTACCCGCTTGGCCAGCGTCCACTTGTCCTCCTCGAACCAGTGGATGTCGGCCTGTTCGCGCGTGAACTCCATGGCCTCGGCATGTTCGCCCTGGGCGACGTTGCGCTGCATCGGCACGAAGTAGACGAGGTCGTCCGCCAGCATCCCCAGCCAGTCGTCGTAGCGTCGGTCATCGAGCGCTTCGGCCTCGTCGTAGAGGAAGCTCTCGACCGCGTCCTTCAGGCGGAAATAGGCGTCGTCGCGGGGCAGGGGCATGGCTACTCGGCGGCCTGGCGCGGCGCCTGCGCCATCAGCTCGTCCCACGGCCGGCCTTCCATGAACAGCCGCCAGTAGCGGTAGTAGTTGCGCGCGTTCTCTTCCGTGATCTGGGTCGCCACGCGGCCGCCGCCGTCGGGCGCGTGCCGTCCCATCGACTGCTGGTAGTTGAACGGATAGCGCGAGGCGATCGGACCGCGCGCGCCGGCGGTGGCGTAGTTCCAGTTTTCCATGTCGTCCTGCTCCGTCATGCCGGCGGGACCGGAGTAGCGCATGTAGAACTTGCGCAGCATCGCCTTCACCCGCTCCGGCGCATCGGCGTCGACCAGAAAGAAACGCCAGATCTCGGTCTCGGTGGCGCTGACCGGATGCCACATGCACAGCGCGCGGGGCTGGCCGCCGTGGAAGGAGGTGTTCGGGAAGATGGTGCCGACGAACGGGCGCAGACGTGCGTCCTCACCCTTCCGGCGTACGCGTTCCTCGTGGCAGTGACGGAAGTACTCAGAGATTTCCGGATCGTCGACGTAGAGCGGCGTGTAGTCGTTGCTGGCGACCCGGGCGGAGTGGATGCCATGACCGCCGGGGAAGCTGGCCCAGAGATGTTGCGCGGTATCCAGTTCGCCGTCGCGCCGGCCCTTCTGGCCGCTGGCGGCGGACGGGCCGATGCCGATCATGTCGACCGAGGCGTGCGACGGGTTGTGGTAGGTGTCGCCGCAGAAATTCTCCGCCGGCAGCTTCCAGTTGCACGGCACCGTCCACTTGTGGATGCCGAGCAGCGCTTCCGAGCCGCCCTCGCGCCCGTCGCGGGCGTCCAGCGCCAGGTCGATGTGCAGCCTGGCGCCGCCGAGATAGTCCAGGAAGGGCGGCGCGTCGGCGTCCCACGTCGCCCACACCGTGCCCTTGTAGACGGCGAGCTGCGCGACCTCGATCAGGCTCCACTTGTCGACGTCGATGTCCGGGTAGAGCTTCTCGCGCATCGGCACGCCGACCAGCTTGCCGTCGGTGCCGTAGCTCCAGGCGTGGTAGGGGCAGGTAAAGACCTTGGTATTGCCCTGGTCGAACAGGCACACCTTCATGCCGCGGTGTCGGCACGAGTTCAGGAACACGTGCAGCTTGCCGGCGCGGTCACGGCTCAGGATCACCGGCTCTGTGCCCATCCGGCTGGCGACGTAGTCGCCCGGCTCCGGCACCATGCTCTCGTGCCCGATCAGCAGCCAGGCGCGCGTGAACAGCGTCTCCTGCTCCTGCTCGAACAGCTCCTGATCGGTGAAGATGGTCCGGGCGATGATGCCGTTGTCGGCGTCGACCAGACGGGCGAGGCGATTGTCGGCCATGGCGTTTTCTCTCCTGCCCGCCATGGTCGCACAGGCCGGCCTTCGCCACTACCGTCATGGCCCGGTTTGTCCGGGCCATCCACGTCTTGAAGAGAGCGTGCGCTCGGCATAATCGCACCGGCTGGGTCGGGATGTGTTCCTGCTGCACGGCTGGCGGCAGGACGTGGATACCCGGGACAAGCCCGGGCATGACGCAGCCGGCTACCGGCGAAGGATCGCCCGTTTCACGGCGGCGCCGGCGAGGCGGGCGCCGCGGACTTCGACGTCGGTGAAGTCGGTATCCTCGACCGACGTGTTGTCGAGGTTGGCGCCACCGAGGTTGGCGCCGCGCAGACAGGCGCGGTCCAGGCTCGCCCGCGTGAGGTCGGCGCTGCCGAGGTTCGACGGCCACTCGCGGCCTGTCGGTTTGCCTTCGCGATCGAGGATCTGGGTCGGCTCGAGCCGGCAGTCGGCGAGACTGGCACGGTTCAGGTCGGCGCCCGCCAGGCTGACGCCCTGCATCTCGCTGCCGGCGAAATCGGCGCGGTAGAGGTTGGCCTTGGCGAAGTCGGTCATCTTCAGCGTGGCACCGGCGAACTTCGCGCCCAGCAGCGTCGCCTCCTGCAGGCTCGCGCCGGACAGGTCCATGCCGGAGAAGTCGACATGCTCCAGCGCCCGGCCGTTCATCACCGCGCGGCGGCCTCGCTCGCCGAAACTGTCGATCCAGACCTGATGCTCCTTCAGCATCACCTTGAGGTCGTCGGACAGCGAATCCACGGAGCGGACGATCTCGGCATCGACCAGCTTCGCGCCCTCGGTATCGCAGGCGTCGAGGTCGACGTTGATCAGCGTCGCGCGCGTCAGGTTGGCGTTGATCAGCTTGGCGCCGCTGAGCTCGCAGCCGGTCAGGTCGGCACCTTCGAGATTGCAGTCGGTGAGGTCGGCGCCGGTCAGGTCGGCCTCGCCGAGCAGCGAACCGGAAAGGTCGGCACCGGTCAGCACCGCGCGGCACAGGATCGCGTTCGACAGGTCGGTCTGCGCGATGGTGGCGCTGGACAGCCGCGCGTCGGCCAGGTTGGCGCCGCGCAGGTTGGCGCGCTCGATCTCGATCGGGCCGTTGTCGACGTTGGCGACCTTGGTGCCGCCGCCGGCGACGGCGGCCATCAGCGTGCCGTCGCGCATGTCGGCCTTGAGCAGGTTGGCCTCGGTCAGGTTGGCGCCGCGAAACTGGGTGCCGCGCAGGTCCGCCCCGGCCAGTTCGGCGCCGGTCAGATCGGCTTCGCGCAGGTCGGCGGCGAACAGGTCGGCACCGGCAAGGTTCACCTTGCGCAGATCCGCCTTGTGGAACTTGACGCCGACCAGCCGCGCCTCGCGCAGATCGGCGCCGGCGAGCCGGATACCGGACAGGTCGATCATCGCGAAATTCGCGCGCGCGCCACCAGGCTGGCCCTGCAGCCAGCGCTTGTGCTTGCGCAACCCGTCGGCGATGTCGACCGCGGTCATGGCGGCTCCAGGCGGAAATCGGCCGCTCAAGGTAAGCGGCCTCTGGTATATCGACGGTAAAGCGGCTTGCGTTGGTCGGGGGCACGGTCGGATACTGGCGCCGAGGGCACCAGGCGAAGGACGCATTCCATGCTGCACCGGGTTCCGTGGCTTCTCGCCTTGCTGGTCTGGCTGCCGCTGGCGGCGACCGCGACCGAGACGCCCTTCGGGCGCTATCACGCGCTGGTCATCGGCAACAACGACTACCAGAGCCTGCCGAAGCTGCAGACGGCGGTGGCGGATGCCGAGGCCGTCGCGCAACTGCTTGAAAAGAAATACAACTTCAAGGTCCGTCTGCTTCGAGACGCGACCCGCACCGACATCCTGCGGGCGCTGAACGACTTCCGGGCGGAACTGACGCCAGTCGACAACCTGCTGATCTACTACGCCGGTCACGGCTACATCGACCGGCAGACCGATACCGGATTCTGGCAACCGGTCGACGCCGAAGAGGACGACGACCTGAACTGGGTTTCCAACGCCGACCTCACGCGCCGCCTCAACGCGATGACCGCCAAGCACGTGATGGTGGTCGCCGATAGCTGCTATTCCGGCACGCTGGTGCGTTCCTCGACGGGCGACATCCCGACCGGGCAGGAACGCGATACCTGGCTGCAGCGGCTCAACGAGTCGCGCTCGCGCACCGCCATCGTCTCCGGCGGTATCGAGCCGGTGGCGGATGCCGGCCGCGACGGCCATTCCGTCTTCGCCATCGCCTTCCTCGACGCGCTGCGCGACAACAGCGACTACATCGAAGGCAGTTCGCTGTTCCAGAAGATCAGCCGCCCGGTCGTCGTGAACGCCGACCAGACGCCGCAGTACTCCGACATCCGCAACGCGGGTCACGAGGGCGGCGAGTTCATCTTCGTGCCGGCCGACGTCGAGACCCAGGTCGCGGCGACCACGGACACCGCGCCGAAGACCACCGGCCAGACGCGCGGCGGCGGCAACAACCCGGAAGTGGTGTTCTGGCAGTCGATCCAGCAAAGCGACAACGCCGCCGACTTCGAGGCCTATCTGGCGCAGTATCCCGACGGTGCCTTCGCGCCCCTGGCCAAGACGCGGCTGGCGGCGCTTCAGGCCGACGCGGCAAAGGGCGAGATTGCGGGCCGCTGGATCAGCGAGCCGCTGCAGCATCGCTTCGAGAAGCGCTATCGCTATCAGTTCGTATTCGATTTCCGGGTGCTGGGCGACAAGCTGCTGGGGTCGCTGACGTGGCAGGACGCGCCCGACACCGAGCGCAAGTACGGCAAGAGCAAGCGTGCGATCAGCGAGGGCAGCGTCGATGGTCAGGTGATCACCTTCGCCGAAGCCTTCGAGGTCATCTCGGGAGGCTCCGGCCGGGAGAAGCACAAGCGTATCTTCACCGGCGAGGTGAAGGGCGACAGCATCGCGATGTTCGTGCAGGACACGCTCGGCAATCCGCCGGAAGAATTCACCGTCACCCGCGTGAAGCAGTAGGAGAGGCCAAGTTGAGCGAACAACCGCAGCACCACGATATGGGCGGCTTGCGCGATGGCGACATCGACCGTGCCGAGCACGTCTACGACCCCTGGGAGAAGCGGGTCGACGCCATGCTGCGGCTGCTGTCGTCGGACCAACACCGGCTGATCCGGGTCGACGAGCTGCGGCGCGGGATCGAGAGCCTGCCGGCCGACGCCTACGACGCCATGACCTACTACGAGCGCTGGGTCTCCTCGATCGTCTACATCCTGACCGAGAAGGGCGTGATCACGCAGGAGGAGATGCGCGACCGCATCGCCGAGATGAAAGCCAACGGCATCGGTCGGGGGCAGGGGGAATGACGACCAAGTTCCAGCCCGGCGAAACGGTGCGGGTCCGGACCGACTGGCCCAGCGGCCACTGCCGTACGCCGCACTATTGCCGCGGCCACGTCGGTGTGGTCGAGCGCATCTGCGGCGACTTCCGCAACCCCGAGACGCTGGCCTACGGGCGCGACGGGCTGCCGCGTCAGCCGCTCTACCGCGTCCGGTTCAGCCAGGCCGACCTGTGGCCGGACTACGACGGGCCAAGCGCCGACACCCTGGACATCGAGATTTACGAACACTGGCTGGAGCCGCCGGCATGAGCACGACTCACGAGCATGGGCACGACCACGACCACACGCCGCCGCCGGAGAATGACGAGCCGTGGACCGACTTCCAGTACATGGAGGCGGCGCTGCGCGAACTGCTGGTGGAGAAGGAGATCCTGACCGCCGAGGAGATCCGCGCGCAGCTCGAACGCATGGACGCGATCAGCCCGGCGATGGGCGCCAAGGTCGTCGCCAAGGCGTGGACCGACCCGGCCTA
>CAZVLI010000241.1:0-6348 GCA_964627965.1 uncultured Rhodospirillales bacterium | reverse complement strand
CATCCCGCCGGCGGTGCTGTCGCACATCCTGCTGATCGACATTGAGGATGGCCCGCCGGAACGGTTCCGGTGGCGCCTGATCGGCACCCACGTGACCAGCGTGCTGGGGCGGGATTCGACGGGCAGCTATTTCGACGAGCTCTATTCGCCGGAGGCGACCGACGTGCTGCTCAGCGGTCCGCGCTGGGCGATGGCCAATCGCCGCCCGGTACGAACGCTGGGCCATGCGTCGTTCGCCGGCAAGGCGCACATCCGTTCGGAGAACGTGGACATGCCGCTGTCGGAGGACGGCGAACGCGTGTCGATGATCTTCGTCGCGACCCTGTTCAGGATCGAGAACGAGACCTAGCCGCCTTTCTGCTTGGCCAGGCTGGCCTCGCGGATACCGGACAGGGTGGCACGGCTGCTGATCGCTTCCAGCTCGGTCCGCAGTTCGAGAACGGCGCAGCGGCCGGACTCGCGGGCGCGGCGGAAGGCATCGGCGAACTGCGCGTTCTCCTCCACCACCTCGCCATAGGCCCCGAAGCTCTGCGCGAAGGCGGCGAAGTCCGGGTTCTTCAGGTCGGTCCCGGGGGTGCGGCCAGGGAACTCGCGCTCCTGGTGCATGCGGATGGTGCCGTAGGCGTTGTTGTTCACCACCAGGATGATCGGCTTCAGATCGTGCATGATCGCGGTGGCGATCTCGGTGCCGCTCATCAGGAAGCCGCCGTCGCCGACGAAACAGACGGTAAGACGGTCGGGGGCCACGGCCGCACCCGCCAGCGCGGCCGGCACGCCATAGCCCATCGCGCCGCTGGTCGGGCCGAGCTGGCTCGGGTAGGTCGAGAAGGGCAGGTAGCGGTGTGCCCAGCCGGTGTGGTTGCCGGCGTCGTTGGTGATGATCGCGTCCTTCGGCAGCACGTCGCGCAGCACGCGGCAGACGTGGGCCATGTCGAGCGCGCCGACGGTGTCGGTGATCTCGAGGTTGGCGAGATACTCCGCCCGCGCTTCCTCGGTCGACTTGGCCCAGGCCGGGTTCTCGATCGGCGGCATCTGCTTGGCGGCGGCGGCGAAGGCCGGCATGGAGGCGACGATCGGCAGGTCGGTCTGATAGACGCGGCCGAGTTCCTCGGCGCCGGGATGCACGTGAACCAGCGTCTGTGACGGCTTCGGCAGGCCCACCAGCGTGTAACCCTGCGTGGTCTGCTCGCCAAGACGGGGGCCCAGCACGATCAGCAGGTCGGACGCCTTGAACCGCGCGATCAGCTTCGGGTTCGAGCCGATGCCGATCTCGCCCACGTAGCAAGGGTGGTGGTTGTCGAAGCGGTCCTGGCAGCGGAAGGACGCGGTCACCGGCAGCTTGTTGGCGGTCGCCCACTCGGTGATGTCGGCGACGGCGGCCGGCGTCCAAGTGCCGCCGCCCAGCATGACGAGCGGCGACTTCGCCTTGGCCAGCATGTCGCGCAACGCGGCCATATCGTCCGGTCCGGGGTGGCCCTGCGCCACGCGATAGCGCGTCGCGTCGGAGACGTCGGTCATCTCCATCAGCATGTCTTCCGGCAGCGCGAGCGCCACCGGACCGGGACGGCCGTTCATCGCCGTGTGGAAGGCGTGGCTGACCAGTTCCGGTACCCGCTCCACGTCGTCGATCTGGCCGGTCCACTTGGTGACCTCGGACAGGAAGCGGCGGAAGTCCATCTCCTGGAAGGCTTCGCGCTCCGCCATGTCGCGGCCGATCTGGCCGATGAACATGATGACCGGGGTCGAATCCTGGTAGGCGGTGTGCAGGCCGACCACGCCGTGGCTGGCGCCCGGTCCGCGCGTGACGAAGACGATGCCGGGCTTGCCGGTCATCTTGCCGTAGGCCTCGGCCATGTTGGCCGCATTGGCCTCGTGCCGGCAGGTGATCAGGCGGATCTCCGGCGTGTCCTGGAACGCGTCCAGCGCCGCCAGGAAGCTCTCCCCGGGCACGCAGAAGACGGTGTCGACGCCGTGGATCTTCAGCTGATCGATCAGCACGCGGCCGCCGTTGCGGCGGTTCGACTGGGCCATGAGGTCGCCTCCAGCTTAACGCTGCAGCTCGACGACGCTGCCGCGCTCGATGACGTAGGTTTTCGTGATGACGTCGGAGATGTGCTTGTCGTTGGATTCGGCCACCAGCACCGACTGGCCCGCGGCGTTCAGGTCGGCCATGACCTGACCCATGCGCTGGGCCAGGACCGGGGCGATGCCCTCCGTCGGCTCGTCCAGCAGCAGCAGCCGGGTGCCGGCGATCAGCGCCCGGCCGAGCGCGACCATCTTCTGCTGGCCGCCGGAGAGCTGGGTGGCGCCGCGGTCGCGGAACTCCTTGATCTCCGGCATCAGCTGGTAGATCCAGTCGAGCCGGTCGGCATAGCCCTTCTGTCCGGTCGACCAGACGGGCACGAGGATGTTCTCCTCCGCATTCATGTCGGGGACCAGCCGGCGATCCTCCGGCATGTAGCCGATGCCGAGATGTGCGCGCCGATGGCTGGCGGCGGCGGTGACGTCGTTGCCGTCGAAGCCGATCTGTCCGGCCTGGCTCTTGAGCAAGCCCATGATTGAACGCAGCAGCGTGGTCTTGCCGGCGCCGTTGCGGCCGATCAGGCCGACCATGGCTCCTGCCGGGACCTCGAGCGACACGCCACGCAGGATCGGCACCGGGCCGATATTCACATCGAGTCCGCTGACCTCAAGCATCGGCGTTGCTCCCATGGGTCTCGCGGTGAACTTCGGTGCCGATGACGAACTCCTGTACCTTCGGGTCGGCCAGCGCCTCGGCGGGCGGTGCGTCGCAGATGATCTCGCCCTGGTAGAAGGCCAGGACGCGAGAGACGTAACGCTCGACGATTTCCATGTCGTGCTCGATGAACAGCACGGTGACGTCGGCCGACTTCAGCGCGTCCATCACGCGGTCCATCAGGCCGAATTTCTCCTCCACGCTGACACCGCTGGTCGGTTCGTCGAGCAGCAGGATCTTCGGCTTGGAGACCATCGCCATGGCGATATCGAGCAGCTTGCGCACGCCCTGGCTGAGCTGACTCGCGGGCTGATCGCGGTGATCGGCGATGCCGTACCGCTCCAGCGTCGCCTCGCATTCGGCGATCAGTTCCGCCCGACGCAGCGGGCGAAGCATCGCGGCGCCCGGGCTCTGCGCGATCGCCAGCGCGGTCAGCAGGTTCTCGAACACGCTCAGCGTCATGAATACCTGGCTGACCTGGAACGAGCGGCCGATGCCGGTCATCGTCACCTTGCGCGGCGCCAGGCCGGTGATGTCGCGGCCCTCGAACTTGATGGCGCCGTCGGTGGGCTTCAGGTAGCCGGTGACCATGTTTACGAACGTGGTCTTGCCGGCACCGTTCGCGCCGATGATGCCGACGATCTCGCCGGGCTCGACGTCGACGTTGATGTCCTTCGCCGCCACGACGGCGCCGAAGGTCTTCTGCAGGTTCTGGACCTGGAGGATCGGTGCCACGGTCAACCCTCCGCCCGGCGCAGGCGGCTGAGCAGCGACCAGACGCCGCCCGGCAGGAAGAAGATCACGATCAGCAGTGTCGCGCCGACGATGATCTGCCAGCTATGCGGCAGGAACTCCACCGCGTAGGTGCGCAGCAGCTCGAAGATGAACGATCCGACGAACGGTGCGGCGACCGAGCCGGGGCCGGACAGGATGGTGACGAACACCAGCTCGCCCGAGGCGGTCCAGTTGACCATCGAGTCCGGATCGACCTGGCCCAGCGACATTGCCATGAAGGCGCCGCCGGCGCCGGCGAGCGCCGCCGACATCACGTACTTCACGTGGATCGCGTGCTCGGCGGAGAAGCCGAGATACTCCACTCGGATCTCGTTGTCGCGGATCGCCGTGGTCAGGCGGCCGAGCGTCGAGTTCAGGTACATCTGCACCAGCACCGCGGCGAGCCAGCCGGCAATCACCAGCGCGACGAACAGCGCCTGCTTGGCCTCGTCGCCGGGCTCCGGCGCATAGAACAGGAAGGTCGGGCTGGACACGGCGAAGCCGTCGGTCGAGCCCAGCGCCTCCGTCTTCACCAGTACGCCGTAGAGGATCATGGAGAAGGCGAGGCTCAGCATCGCGAAGAAGATGTCGCGGTAGCGCCGGATGATGAAGCCGAGGACGAAGCCGACGATGGTCGTCGCGACGATCCCGGCCAGCAGCAGGACGAAGAAGTCACTGACTTCGTAGTAGCGGCTCAGCAGGGCCGCGGCATAGGCGCCGCCGCCGAAATAGAGCGCGTGGCCGAAGCTGACCAGGCCGGTGCGCCACAGCACCATCAGGCCGATCACCGCCAGCGCGCGGGCGAAGCCGAACAACGCCTGGTTCAGCAGCCAGCTCGGCAGGAAGAAGGACACCGCCACGACGATGATCGCCGCGATGGTGATCCCAAGGATCGTCTTGTCGCGCCACATCGCCTAGATCTTCCTCGGCTTGGCCGGGGCGAACAGCCCCTCCGGCCGGAATACAAGAACCACGGCCATCACGGCGTAGATCACGAACAGCTCCAGTTGCGGTGCCTCGTGAACCGCCAGGGCGCGCGACAGGCCGACGGCCAGCGCGCCGATGATGGCGCCGGGGATCGAGCCCATGCCGCCGATTACCACGACGGCGAAGGAAAGCACGATCACGTCGATGCCGAAGCCCGGCGCCACCGACACGGTCGGCGAGACGTAGGCGCCGCCGAGCGCGCCGAGCATGGCGCCGATCACGAAGGTGACGATGTAGACCATGGTGACGTTGATGCCCATCGACTCGCTCATCTCGCGGTCGAAGATCACGGCACGCAGGATCTTGCCCCACTTGGTCTTCACCAGGCCGAGCCAGCAGATCAGCGCCACCGCCAGTGCCAGGCCGATCAGCGACAACGAGTAGTTGTCGCGGCTCACGCCGCCGATCTCGGAGCTGCCGAGCAGCATCATCGGCTGGTAGGCGAAGTACGGATCGACGCCGAAGACCAGCAGGATCACGTCTTCAAGCACCAGGAAGGTGCCGAAGGTCGCCAGCACGATCAGCACCTCGTCGCGGTGGTACATGAACCGCAGGATGCCGCGTTCCAGTATCAGGCCCAGGACCAGGCCGACGGCGATGGCCGCGGCGAAGATCGCCACGAAGCCGAGCCAGTCCGGCCAGCCGGCATCGAAGGCGATGCCGATCAGGAAGGCCGCGCCATAGGCGCCCCAGGCGTAGAACGAGCCGTGGGTCACGTTCAGGATCTTCATGACCCCGAAGATGACCGTCAGGCCGACGGAAACGATGAACAGGTAGGACGAAAAGACCAGCCCGTCCAATAGGATGGTGATGGCGGTTTGCATCGCGACGAAATACTCGTGGTGTTCAGTGGCAAGCGCCGGAGGCGGCCGTGGCCGCCTCCGGTTTCTTGCTCAGGTGGGCGAGTGCGACCCTTTCGGGGTCAGTTGCACTTCGCGCCCTTCATGCCGCCCTCGATCCAGGACACGGAATCGGTGCCGTCCGGCGGCAGGACGCACTCGGCCGGGTAGAACTTCACGTCGGTGACCGTGACTTCGCCCTTGTCCGAGTCGTACTTGGTGATGCCGTAGCCGTTCTCGGTGATGGCCTGGTGGCCGCCGCCGAGCGCCATCTTCACGGTGCCCGCGATCGACTCGAAGGTCGAACCCTTGAACGCCGCGATCACCTGATCCTGCGTCGGGAAGCCGCCGGCCGCCTCGGCCGCCTTGTCGTAGGCCGCCTTCAGGCCGAGGATCGCCTGCGCGTACTGGTAGGGCGGGCCCGACGGGTAGGTGCCGTAGCGATCGAAATAGGCCTGCACTAACCACGTGTTCAGCGCCGTGTCCTTGTCGCGGACCAGAACGCCGTACGGGCCACGGGTGCCGAGGATGATGCCGTCCGGCATGCGCTTGCCGAGGCGGTAGGCGGCGGTGCCGGCCACCGTCATCAGCACCTTCTTCTTCTGGAAGATACCGCGCGTGGTGCCCTGGAAGATGAACGACTCCAGGTCGCCATCCCAGAAGCTGGAGTGGATCAGATCGGCGTCGTCGAGCAGCAGCGCCGAGATTTCGGTGCCGTACTGGCCCTGGAACAGCTTCGGCCACTGCGGCTTGTCGGACGGCTGCGCGCCGTCGACGAGCGCCTGCATGCCAAGGTTGAAGTCACGCCAGGAGTCCTGGCCCCAGGCGTAGTTCTGGTTGATGCCGACGTACTTCTTGACGTCCGGGAACATCTCCTTGACGTAGTGCGCCGCGGCAACGTTATCGCCGGTGGCGTGGCCCATCGTGCGGAACACGTGGGTGCGCTGGGACTCTTCGAAGATGCGCGGCGTGCCGCAGACGGCCAGCACGGTCAGCTTCTTCAACTCGTCG
>CAZVLI010000240.1:0-6364 GCA_964627965.1 uncultured Rhodospirillales bacterium | reverse complement strand
CCGGCGAAGGGTTGCCCCTCATATCCCGCGAGCATGAGGCCTCCGTCCTCGGTCATCGACTCCAGGGCGAAACCTTCGGAGAACCCGCTGGCGCGGCCGAAGACGATGAAGAGCGCGCCCGGAAACGGATTGTCGAAGAACGCCCCGGGGGCGCCGATCAGGAAGTCGTCAATACCGTCGCCGTTGAAATCACCGGCCGCAGCGATGGAGTCGCCGGCATAGGAGCGGTTCGGGCCGCTGATTTCGATGCCTCGCCCACCAATTCTCCCGTCGAACATCGGATCCAGGACGACCGGTCCGCCGAGGTCATCGCCACCGAACAGAAGATAGGTCTTTGCCACCGTCCCGCGAAACGCACGGTCGCCGATGGCGAAGTCGTCGAACCCATCGTTGTCGACGTCGCCGAGCATGGCGATCGCGGTGTCGACGACGGTGCCGTTCGCACCTCCGATGGTGAAACCGTCGGCGCCGAGCTGGCCCAGGTCGAAGGGCGACGCGAATGCGTTGCTGCCCAGAACCACGTGCGCGTCGAAGGAGTAGGCGCTGTGGTTGACGGCGATCAGCAGGTCGGCCTTGCCATCGCCGTCGATGTCGCCGCCACCGGCGATCGTGCTTCCGACGAAGTCGCCGAACGAGTAGGCGTTCGTATTCGGCCGGCCCTCGAAGACCACGCCGTCGAAGGCGCCCAGATCGATGTCAGCGCCGAGGTCGGCTCGGCCATGGATCAGATACACCGCACCGGCCTGGTCGCCGCCATCGTCGTTGCGCGGGTCGCCAATCAGGAAATCGTCGATGCCGTCGCCATTCACATCGCCAGCGTTTGCGAGCGACTGTCCAGCCCGGCTGTCGTCGCTCTCGCCATCGATCCGGAAGGCCGCATTGCCCGGTGCCGACAGGCCGAGGGTCTGGGGCAGATCGTCGCCGCCGAACACCACATAGACGCTTCGTGGCTCGAATGATGCTCGGTCCAAGTCACCAGGTGCCAGGATGATGTCGGCGAAGCCGTCGGCGTTGAAGTCGCCACCGATCTGCACCGTGCCGCCCAGGTGGTGCTCGGTCCCGTCGCCGAGGACGATCATGCCGGCGTCGCCGAGGCTGGCGACATCGATCGCCGCGTCGAACGCGTCCTCGCCACCGAAGATCACATAGGCAGCACCACTGCGGCTGCCCCCGGCGTCCGACTGCCGGGCGCCGATGACGATATCGGGGATGCCGTCGCCGTTGACGTCGCCGCCACCGCCGACGGCGCCGCCGAAGCGACCGCCGTCGCCGATGATGCGTTGTCCGAAGTCGCTGACGTCGGCGGCGCTGGCGAGATTGATGCTTCTGGCGGCCATCGGTCTGGTCCGGGCACCTTCGTCATTGCGCCGCGTAACGTAAGTCGGCAGCGCAGATCGTGTTGATTAGCGTATCGAGAAACAGCAGCTGACGCGAGCACCACCGGGGCTCGGGCCGCCAGCGGCGAGGATCGGAAATGCGCGCTACTCGCCTTCGCGTGGCACCGCCTTGTAGCGGTACATGTGGGTGCGCTGGTTGTAGGCGAGTTCCAGGTCGCCGGTGACGGGATCGTGGATGGCGCTGACCTTGATCCAACCGGTGAAGGTCTGCGTCACCTCCATGGCGGGACCGGTTGGCACCGTCGCGGTGAGGTGCAGGCGCGGCGAGAGCTGCACGCGGAGCTGCATGCGGAACATGTCGTCGACGACCCGGTAGCTGCCGGCGAGCACCGCCTGGCCGTCGGCCACCGAGACGGTGATCGGGATGTCGATGGTCTGGTCGGTGTAGTGATCCCACAGGCCGACCTTCGGCTCGAAGGCGTCGTCGTCGGCGAGCAATGTCGCGTCGGTCCGCACTTCGAAGGCGACGTCGGCGCGGTCGACCCGCAGCTTTGGCGGCCCCTGAAGCACGATCAGCAGCACGAAGTAGCCGACCACCAGCAGCGCCACCCCGCCGCCGATCGCCAGACCGCTCTTGCCCTTGAACAAGCTGGCCGGCGCCAGAACGATCAGTAGCCCAACGATCGCGCCGACGACGGCGCCGGCGGGACCGAGGCCGGTGACCATGCCCATGGCGATGCCGCCGTTCATGTCGCGCCCGCCGGCGGCGGCCAGCAGCAACGGGTAGCCGGCGCCGACCGCGAGCAGCAGGCCGACAATGGCGCCGACGACGAGACCGATCAGGGCCTTCAGCACGAGCATCCGTGGGCTCCGGTGCACTCTTGAACGGTTACCACTATCGCGTCCGATGCCTGCCGGCCAAGGGCGACCGCTCCCGATGATCGCGCGCCCGTGGTAGACTCAGCGCACGAACAAGACCGGAGGACGTCGCCATGATCACGGTGCTGGTCAGGATCAAGCTGCCGGCGGACAAGCAGGACCGCGAGGCCTGGCTCGAACACGCCAAGCGCATCGCGCCCAACTTCCTCGGCCTCGACGGGCTGGTGCGCAAGCACTTCGTCCTCGGCGAGGACGGCTACGGCGGCGGCGTCTACACCTGGGAGAGCCGGGCCAAGGCCGAGGCCTTCTATGCCGGCCCGTGGCGCCAGGGCATCATCGACATGTTCGGCACCGAGCCGGAGTTCATCTGGTTCGAGTCGCCGGTGATCGTCGACAACGAGGCCGGCGAGGTGAAGCTGGACGAGACCGGCTTCCGTCGCTCGGCGGCATAGGAGGGCGGACATGAACGAACTGGCTCCCCGCACGCCGACCCGCACCGAACATGCCGCGGCCATGGCCGACTACATCCGCGAGGGCGAGCGTCGCGCGGCCGAGATCGGCAATCGCGGCCCGGTCCGCTTCGGCGCCGACGGCAAGCTGCACCCCGACATCCTCGACGCCTACTGGCGCCACGGCTACTACGTCTTCGAGGGCGTGGTCGACGCACGCGAGGTAGCCGAGCTGCGCGCCGACGCGATGAACATGCTGGAGCGCGCGCCGGTGCGTCCCGGCGCCGACGTCGACGCCAAGGGGCGGCCGGCGCTGGGCCGCGACTACGCGCGCGACCCCTACACGCTGGTCAAGCCGCTGTCCGATCCATGGGGCGGCACCGACAAGCTGAACGGCCGGCACCCGACCAAGATGGCCGAGCCATCGGCCGACGCGGATGCGCCGGAATACACCGTCTTCCTGATGTATGGCATGTGCCAGGCGATGCCGGCGGGCCTGCGCGTTTACGGCCACCCGTCGCTGCTGGCCATTGCGGCGTCGATCAACGGCGACGACTTCGTGCCCTACAACGACGCCATCTTCGTCAAGCAGCCCGGCCTCGGCGGCGCCGTGTCGTGGCACCAGGACGGCGTCACGCACTGGAACTCGCCGGACTGGGACGAGGGCATCCACGGCTTCAACTTCCAGGTCCAGCTCTACGAGACCACGCCGGCCAACTGCCTGTGGGTGATGCCCGGCACGCACAAGCTGGGCCGCATCGACATCAAGAAGCTCGTGGCCGAGAACGGCGGCGACGACCGGCTGCCGGGCGCGGTGCCGCTGGTCTGCCAGCCGGGCGACGTCACCATGGTGAACCGGCAGATGCTGCACGGCTCCTTCGCCAACACCTCGCCCGACCTGCGGCTGTCGCTGACGTTCGGTTTCCATCGGCGCAAGTCCGTGCTGGGCCAGAAGGGCGCGCTGGCGATGGCCGGCGACGGCGTCTACGACGATCAGCGCATCTTCGACCGTTCCGCCGTGATCCAGGTCGCGATCGACGCCCGCCACCAGCATGTGCCGGCGGAGTCGTCCTTCCACTACCAACCGTTCGCCGGGATGGAGGACGAGTTCCGCTTCAACGACGCGACGTTCGAGCGCGTGATCCGGGACTACAACACCAAGGACCTGGCGATCTAGCGGGGCGATGCGGGCCGGCATGCGACGCCTTCTCGCCATTCTCCTGCTGCTCGTCGCCGCCCCGGCGGCGGCCGACGATGGGCGGATCGCCTATGGCGACTACTACGCGCTGGTCATCGGCAACAACGACTACGCCTTCCTGCCGAAGCTGGAGACCGCGGTCAGCGATGCGGCGGCGGTCGCCGAGTTGCTGCGCTCGCGCTACGCCTTCAAGGACGTGAAGCTGCTGCTGAACGCGCGGCGCGCCGACATTCTGCGGGAGATGAACCGGCTGCGCGCGGAACTCACCGGCAAGGACAACCTGCTGATCTACTACGCCGGCCACGGTTACGTGGACTTGGCGGCGGAGGAGGGGTTCTGGCAGCCGGTCGATGCCCGCGACGAAGACGACACGCAGTGGATCTCCAACAGCACGCTGACCCGCTACCTCAAGACCATGACGGCCAAGCATGTGATGGTGGTGGCCGACAGCTGCTATTCCGGCACGCTGCTCCGCGAGGCCGGTTCGGGGCCGCCGGTCGGGGCCGAACGTATCGCCTTCCTGCAGCGCATGGCGACGAAGCGTGCGCGGGTGGCGCTGGCCTCGGGCGGCCTGGAGCCGGTCGCCGACTCCGGCGCCAATGGCCATTCGGTCTTCGCCAACGCCTTGCTAACCGCGCTACGCGACAACCGGGAAGTGATGGACGGTCAGACCCTGTTCCAGCGGATCAAGCGTCCGGTGGTGCTAAACGCGCGACAGACGCCGCAATATGCCGACGTCCGCAATGCCGACCACGAGGGCGGCGACTTCCTGTTCGTGCCCGCCGAGGCGCGGCCGAAAGCATCACCGGCCCCCGCCACCGCTAGCGCAGCGGATGCAGCGGCGGCGATCGAGCTGGCGTTCTGGAACAGCGTCAAGGACAGCCGCAACCGCGCCGCGCTGGAGGCGTACCTGGCGCGTTACCCCGACGGGGTCTTCGCGCCGCTGGCACAGATCAAGCTCGATGAGTTGACGGATGGCGACCGGGGCGAAACGCAGACCGCGCTTGTCGCGCCGCCGCCGAAGCCGGCGTCACCTGAACTGGTCCCTGTCGAAGCCGTCTACGTGGCGCTCAAGAACGCCAACGTCCGGTCGGGGGCTGCGGTTTCGAGCACGCGCGTTGCCACGCTGCAGGCGGGGAGTGAAGTCTATGTCGCGGGGCGTACGGCCGCCGGTGACTGGCTCGCCGTGGAGCGTGATGGCAAGCGTCTGGGCTATGTCTATGCGCCGCTTCTGCAAGACAAAGCGGCCTACGAAAAGGCACGGGAGGCGGCACGAAAGGCGGTGCGTCGCGAGGCAGCCAAGCCTAGTCCTGACCCAGCCGCGCCGCCGGCGCCGCGTCAGGCGGCCGTGTCGCCAACCGCACCGGTGGCTGAGCCATCGCCCGCGGCACCGCCGCCACTTGCCGGAGAATATCGGATGCGTCTTCGCACGATCCGCATCAGGGGCAAGAGTTGCCTGTCCAATCGCAGCGTGGACGCCGAAGAGACGGTCTATCTTGACGACAAGGGGTTCACGACCACGGTTTACGCCAGCGGCATGCGTATCGACATCAAGGCGACGATCGCCGCCGGCGATGTGTTGCGTTTCAGCGGTACCGTACCGAGCGATTACCAGCAGAGCCTGCGAGACATTACCGGCTCCGCGACGCGGGCGGACACGGGCTTCACCGGCGAGATCGAGATCGTCGAGGGCAACTGGTGTGGGCCGATGGATATCGCAGTCGAATTGATCCCCCGCTAGCGCCATTCATCGGAATTGGGCATGTGTGCAGTTGCCGTCAGTCCTTGATGGCCAGCGGGTCGAGAGCACGCGGCTCTTGCCGCCGTGCCTTGTGGCGATCCCGTGATCATTATGGCTTCACTTATAGGCGCGTTAATGAATAGAATTGCAACCTATGGGTGCATAAAATCCGAGGTTGCCATCTATGCAGATAATCGGAAGCACGTTTCGTTATCTGGTCGCATTGGCGCGGTGGCGGTTTGCCAAGCCGGTATGGCCATACGACCCGGGCCGCTATCCGATCGATCCTGACGACATCGAAGATTTCGAGGGTCTGATATATGGCAAGTGGCGTGCGGCGCGCCCACGCTGGCGGTCCGAGGCCGCCGCTCGAACCGCCGTGTCCGTTTCGCAACCGGCCCTGGACGCACCGCCGCGATAGCGCCTGGGCCGAAAGACTGAGAAACGAAAATGGCCGCCCCGAAGGGCGGCCATTCGTCGTTGTCGGTTGTCGGTACGACCCGGATCAGACCGAGTAGTACATCGCGAACTCGACCGGGTGAGGGGTGGTCTCGAAGGCCACGACCTCTTCCATCTTCAGCTCGATGTAGGCGTCGATCTGGTCGTCGGAGAACACGCCGCCCTTCTTCAGGAACTCGCGGTCGGCGTCCAGCGCCTCAAGCGCCTGGCGCAGGCTGGAGCACACGGTCGGGATGTCCTTCAGCTCCTCCGGCGGCCGGTCGTACAGGTCCTTGTCGATCGGGGCGCCCGGGTGGCTCTG
>CAZVLI010000239.1:0-6404 GCA_964627965.1 uncultured Rhodospirillales bacterium | reverse complement strand
CAGCATGGTTAGCGCAAAGGACAAGCTGGTCGCTGGTGCCTTCGCTGGGCTCGTCGGCATGTTCCGACTGCTGCCGGTCGATGCGGCCTCGGCGCTCGGCGCCTTCATGGGCCGGTGGCTCGGTCCGCTGGCACGCAAGCGCCACGACCAGGCCCGGCGCAACCTGGAACGCTTCATCGGCGGCGACGTCGACGCCATCCGCCGCGCGATGTGGGCGCAGATCGGCCGTGTCGTCGGCGAGCTGCCGCATCTCAAGCAGCTCGCGGCCGAGCGGGTCGAGGTCGTCGGCCGTGAGCATTTCGACGCCGCCATCGCGACCGGTCGCTCCGTGCTGCTGGTCACCGGCCACATCGCCAACTGGGAGCTGACGCCGTTCCTGGCCTCGGCCAACGGGGTGCCGATACACGTGATCGTCCGCCCGGCCCAGAACCCGCTCAGCGAGGAGATATTCCAGCGGCTGCGGACCGGCGGCGCCGTGTCGCTGATCCCCAAGGGCCAGACCGGCATGCGCCAGGTCCTGAAGCTGGTCCGCAAGAACGAGCATTTCGGCTTCCTGGTCGACCAGCGCTTCTCGGAGGGCATCGAGGTGCCGTTCTTCGGCGTGCCGTCGAAGACCACGCCCGCGGCCGCCAGCCTCGCCCTGCGGCACAAGGCGATTATCCTGCCCGTGCATCTGGAACGGCTCGGCGGCGCGTACTTCCGGCTCACGGTCGAACCGCCGCTTTCCCTCGACGGCGACGTCGCCGACGTCACCGCCGCGATGAATGCCCGTTTGGAGGCCTGGATCCGCGCCCGCCCGGAACAGTGGCTGTGGACCCACCGCCGCTGGCCAGGCGTCTAGCTACTGCGGCATTGGCGGCACGAGGAGTTGCGGGTCGACCCGCTGCTCGAACCAGTTCATGCGCCAGTCCAGGTGCGGACCGGTCACCCGTCCCGTGGCACCGAGCTTGCCGACCGGCTCACCTTGCACGACTTGCTGGCCGACCGTCACGTCGACGGCCGACAGGTGCATCCGCACCGATGTCAGGCCATGGCCGTGGTCGATCATGATCGTGCCGCCGGAGAAGTACATGTCCGGCTCGGCCAGCACGATCTCGCCGGCCGCTGGCGCGACGATCGCCGCGCCGACCGGCCCGGCCACGTCGACGCCGAAATGCGGCCGGCGCGGCTTGCCGTTGAGCACCCGCTGGCTGCCGTAGACGCCGGTGATGCGGCCGGTCTTCGGCCAGATGAAGGGTTGCGCGAAGTCCATGCGGGCGCTGTCGCGGCTGCGTGCGTCGCGCACCTTGGCGGCTTCATCGCGGATGCGTTGCAGGACCTCCGGCGGCGGCGTCACCTTCTTCGGCGGCAGGCCCTCGATGCGCTGGATGTTGTACTTGCGCGGCGCGACGTCGAGCGTCCGTGTTTCGCGCCGGCCATCGGGCCAGACCACCGTCAATAGCCCCTGCCTGGCGAAGTCGCGCCCGAAGCCGAAGACGAAGCGGCCGTCCGCCGCCACCCGCACGTCGCGACCCTCGAAGGCCACTTGGCTACCGGGTGCCGCCTGGCCGAAGACCAGCCCGCCTTGCGTGAAGTTGCCATCGAGCCTGAGTTCATCGGCCGCCGCCGTCCCTGCGAGCAGGCACAGCAGCAGCGCCAGCCACCTCATCGCCGGCCGGCCTCCAGCGCCGCCCAGGCGTCGCGGTACGGTTCCTGGCGCTCCACGTTCCAGTACCGCAGATCGGCCAGCACGATCTGGTCGCCGCTGACCGCGCAGGTCACGTAGTCGCCCGGTCGCAGCAGCCGATAGCTGGCCTGCTCGTACAGGATCTCCGCTTCGCCGCCGCCCGGCATCAGAACAATTCCTCCTGCTTGGGCTTCTTGCGCGGCCGCGACGCGCGGGCCGGTTTCGCCCCGCCACCCTCGACCACCGCGGCCGTCTCACCGTCGCGGAACTCGATCGACAGCCGCATGCCGGCCTTGGTGCCGGCCGCGTCGGTCACCGGAGCCCGGTCCTCGCCGCGCACCACGGCATAGCCGCGCGCCAGCACGCGCCGGTAGGACAGGCTCTCCAGCAGCCGCGCGCTGCCTGCCAGGCGATCCTCGGCACTAGCCAGTCGCTGTTGCCCCGTCCGAATGAGCCCCCGCGAATGCTCGTCCAGGCGCTGCCGCGCCAGTCGCAGGATGTCGCGTGGCTCCCGCAGCCGCTTGCCGAGGCCCTCAAGCCTGTCGGACTGACGCTGCAACAGATTGCGTCGCGCGAGACCGAGGCGCTCCGACAGGTCGTCGAGCCGTTGCTGGCCTTGCAGGAGCGGTTCCGGCGCCGACCGAAGGCCACGCACGAGCGCGACCAGCGTTTGCCGCCGCTCGCCGATCAAACGTTGCAGCGCCGCCGCCTGGCGCCGCTCCAGGTCGCGGAGCTGCACCGCCAGGTCGGCCCGCACCGGCACCGCCATCTCCGCCGCCGCTGTCGGCGTCGGCGCTCGCCGATCCGAGGCGAAGTCGATCAGCGTGGTGTCGGTCTCGTGCCCCACAGCGCTGATCAGCGGGATCTCGCTGGCCGCGGCGGCGCGCACCACGACTTCCTCGTTGAACGCCCACAGATCCTCGATCGAACCGCCGCCCCGCGCGACGATGAGCAGGTCCGGGCGCGGCACCGGCCCGTCGGCGGGCAACGCGTTGAACCCCTGGACGGCGTTCGCGACCTGGGCTGCCGCGCCCTCGCCCTGCACCAGTACCGGCCAGACCAGCACCCGGCGCGGGAAACGATCGGCCAGCCGATGCAGGATGTCGCGAATCACCGCGCCCGTGGGCGAGGTGACGACGCCGATGACCCGCGGCAGGTAGGGCAGCGGTCGTTTCCGTTCCGAATCGAACAGCCCCTCAGCCGCGAGCTGCTTGCGCCGCTGTTCCAGCAGCGCCATCAGCGCCCCGACACCGGCCGGCGCAAGGTGCTCGATCACGATCTGGTAGCGCGAGCGTTGCGCGTAGGTCGTCAGGCGGCCGGTCGCGACCACCTCAAGCCCGTCTTCCGGCTTGAACCGCAGACCCGAAGCCGTGCCGCGCCAGCACACAGCGTCGATCACCGCCGCGTCGTCCTTCAGGGACATGTAGAGGTGTCCGGAAGCGGCGCGCTTGAAGCCGGAGATCTCGCCGCGCACCCGCACGGTGTCGAATCGATCCTCGACGACCTGCTTCAACGCCCGCGAAAGCTCGGAAACCGAGTATTCCGGCTGGTTACCGGCGGCCGCCGGTTCGGAGCGTGTGCGCGCATTCGCCATGCCGGGACTATAGCGCGACTCCCGTCTCGCCGCCGCCGATGCTAGGAGTCCCGGCATGAAAGTTCTGGTCATCGGGTCCGGCGGTCGCGAGCACGCGCTCTGCTGGGCGATCGCCGCCTCGCCCCTGTGCGACGAGCTGTTCTGTGCGCCCGGTAACGCCGGCATCGCCAACGACGCGACCTGCGTGCCGCTGCAGGTCAACGATCACGATGGCCTGATCGGATTTTGCCGCGACCAGGGCATCGACTTCGTCGTCGTCGGCCCGGAAGACCCACTGGTCGCCGGCCTGGCCGACAAGCTGGCCGCCGCCGGTATCAAGCATTTCGGGCCGAGCGCGGCGGCGGCGCAGCTGGAAGGCTCCAAAGGCTTCACCAAGGATCTTTGCGCCGAAGCCGGTATCCCGACCGCCGCCTATCGCCGCGTCGCCGACCTCGACGCCGCGAAGCAGGCCATTGCCGAGATCGGCGCGCCGCTGGTGGTCAAGGCGGATGGCCTCGCGGCGGGCAAGGGCGTGCTGATGTGCGAGACCGTCGAGCAAGCCGAGGCCGCCGCGGCCGAAGTGCTGGGCGGCCAGTTCGGCAGCGCCGGGGCCGAACTGGTCATCGAGGAATGGATGGTCGGCGAGGAAGCCAGCTTCTTCGCGCTCTGCGACGGCACCAACGTGATGGCGCTGGCCACGGCACAGGACCACAAGCGCGTCGGCGACGGCGACACCGGGCCGAACACCGGCGGCAGGGGCGGCGATTCGCCTGCGCCGGGGATGACGGACGAGGTGGGCGAGCAGACCTTGGACCGGATCATGCGGCCAACGGCGGCGGCGATGGCCGCGCGCGGCACGCCGTTCAAGGGCGTGTTCTACGCCGGGCTGATGATCACCGACGAGGGGCCGAAGCTGATCGAATACAACGTCCGCTTCGGCGACCCGGAGTGCCAGGTGCTGATGGCCCGGTTGCGCTCCGACCTGCTGCCGGCGCTGATCGCCTGCGCAGACGGCGTGCTCGACAAGGTGACGCTGCGCTGGAAACCGCAGGCCGCCCTGATGGTGGTGATGGCCTCGAACGGCTATCCCGGCAGCTACGAGAAGGGCAGCGAGATCAAGGGCCTGGAAGCGGTCGCGGCGCTGCCGCAGGTGATCGTCTTTCACGCTGCCACCCAGCGCGACGGCAACAGCCTGCGCGCCAGCGGCGGCCGCGTCCTCGGCGTCACCGCGCTCGGCGAAACGGTGGCGGAGGCACAGTCAACCGCGTACCGTGCCGTCGACATGATCGACTGGCCGGGCGGCTTTTGCCGCCGCGATATCGGCTGGCGCGCCGTGAAGGCGTCGACCTAGGAGGACTCCTGCGATGATCGTCGTGCACCACCTGAACCGCTCGCGCTCGCAGCGCATCACCTGGCTGCTGGAGGAGCTGGAGGTGCCCTACCGGGTCCGCGCCCACAAACGCGACGAGCAGACCAACCTGGCGCCGCCGGAGCTGAAGGAAATCCACCCGCTCGGCAAGTCGCCGGTGATCGAGGACGACGGCCGGGTGATCTTCGAATCCGGCGCGATCATCGACTACCTGATCCGCCACTACGGCAACGGCAAGCTGCAGCCGGCGGTCGACTCGGCCGACTACGACGACTACCAGATGTGGCTGCACTACGCGGAGGGCTCGGCCGCGCTGCCGATGCTGCTGCACCTCTACGTCAGCCGCTTGGGCGACGCCGGCGCGCCGCTGCACCCGCGCATCGAGGACGAGATCGCCAACCACCTCGGCTTCGTCGACAAGCGGCTGGAGGGACGCGACTTCCTGGTCGGCGACGACCTGACCGGTGCCGACGTCAATCTCAGCTTCATCGTCGAGATCGCCGGCCTGTTCGGCAAGCTCGAACCGTTCAAGAATGTCGAACGCTGGATCACCGCCCTTCGCGCGCGCCCGGCGTTCCACCGCGCAGCCGAGAAGTCGGACTCGATCGCGCCGCTCTAGGGCCCGTTAGCGCTTCACCGCCTTGTGGAGCCACCACGCCTTCTCGTTGATCGAGAAGATCGGGCGGTAGTGGCGGATTTTCTTGGCGTTGATGACGGTCTTGATCTGGTTGTCGAGGATCAGCACCTCGTCGCCGACCTGCACCGAAAGCACCGCGTGCGCCGCGCGCAGGTTCAGGTCCTGCAATACAACGATCCGCATCGTCGAGGTATCGACGCCCAGCCGCTGCAGGGTGAGGTACTTGGCGATCGCGTAGTCCTCGCAGTCGCCATCCTTGCGGAAGAACTCGCCGGGGGTCGCCCAGTAGTCCTTCACGCCCCAGTTGATCGGGTCGACGATGTAGCGCGCGACGTTCATGCGCCGGTTCACCGCCTTGAGCTGCTCGTCGAGCGGCTTGCCCTTCAGTTCCTCGACCAGCGCCTGCCACTTCTGCCAGTGGCACTTGTTGAACGTCGTCGCCTTGCAGTCGCCCGGCACCTTGCCGCGCTCCTCGAAGAACCGTTGCAACATGCCGGTCCACTTCGGGAACGGCTTCAGGTTCTCGTTGCGCGCTTCGCGCGAGTTCAGGAACGACGGCACCAGCTTGGCCTTCGCGGCTACAGCCGGCCCGGCCCAGCCCAGGGCCAGGCAGCCGACGATCAGCAGGGCGCCAATTCGCATAACCATGCGTCTTGATATGGAGCGAATGCTTAACAATTTCCCGTCACTCTCGCTCGAAAGTCGGTGCCGGGCTCGCACCGACGCCGAAAAACCCTTATCTTGCCGGGCATTGCGTCGGACCGGGGTGAACGCGAAGCAGCCATGACCGCGCCTGCACAGACGGACGCCACGCCGCGCGCCGGCCGCCTGGTCATCGTCGCCGGCGCGGTGCTGGCGGTGCTGGCGATCCTTGGCGTCATCGGCGTGTTGCAGTTCGTCGCCGCCGAACGCGCGCGCGACCTCGCCGGCTGGCAGGTACGCCTCGGCATCGTCGCCGACAGCCGCACAGCCGCCGTCGTCGACTGGCTGGACGCCCAGGCCGGGACCCTGCGCGAGCTCACCGAGAATGCGTCGCTGCAGCTTTACTTCACCGAGCTGACGCTTGCCGATGGCGACCGCGAATTGGTCACAGAGGAAGCGGCGCAGGCGGAGTACCTGCGCAACCTGCTGGTCGCCACCGCCGACCGCACCGGCTTCA
>CAZVLI010000238.1:4002-6412 GCA_964627965.1 uncultured Rhodospirillales bacterium | reverse complement strand
GACACCGCTCACATCCGGGCCCAGCGCCGCGACCGTGCCGGAGAATTCCAGGCCGGCGCCGACGGGATAGCCCTTGGGGTGCGGATAGGTCCCAGACCGCATCATGGTGTCGGCGAAGTTGCAGCCGCCATAGGCGACCTCCACCACCACCTCGCCCGGCCCCGCCGTCGGCTCGGCCACGTCCTCGACGACCATGTCGCCGGGGGCTCCTCCCGGCGCCTTCAAAACGATCGCGCGCAAAGCTGCACCTCCCGCCACGCATCCATCAAAGCCGAACTATAGCGCGATGCGGGAGCGCCGCGTTGCCCGGCGCTCCCGACGCGTCGGCGACAGCAAGATCTCCCAAGTCCGTTCTGCGCCCTGAGCGGCGCCAGCGCTTAGTCGCGGACGATCTCCCAGCCCGGCGGTCCCCGTAGGGCGCGAATTCGAAAGGTTCGGCCATCGACCTGGATCGTGGTCCAACCGCCGGGCGGGTCCATTACGTCATCTGCCGATCCGACGTCCCGCAAATCGCCGTTCCATCCGTGCAATGGGGCTGTGAGTTCAGCGCGAATCTCATTGGCTCTGGCGCGAACCAACTTGATCACCCTCGAGGCCGTGTAGTCGGGCATCTGCCGCAGCTCGTTGACGCTGTCGCAATTCTCAACGTCGGGCGAGACGAAGTAGGCGCGGATGTCCAGCCCGCCGACCAGACCGCGCCACGCTAGGCTGTCGATGGCGCGACGTACCGCATGTCTTGGTTCGACGGAGTTCAACCAACAAAGACTGCGCGCGTATTTGGCGATGCCGCGGCGATGCCCCTGCATCGCTGCTGCGCGGTACCAACGTTCGCCCTCGCCCAAGTTCCAGACACTCGGCTCCATGAACGTCTTTCCCGACCACAGGTCGCCAAAGATGACCTGGCATTCGCTAACGCCGTGTTCGGCGCAGTAGCGAACGTCAGCGTGTGCCTCTGGCAGGTCGGCAACGCGCGTGCCGGTGAAGTCAGGGTCGTCCTCGTACATGAAGGCCGCCGCCGAGACCGCGTTCAGCCCGATAAGGGCCGCCAAGATCGTCGCCGAGATGCGCCCCATCATGCCCTGACGCCCTTTGTTCATTAGGGAGGCAGTGTATCCGCGCCAGCGTTCATGTTCCAGGATTGTTCTCTCGGTTGCGGCGATTGCCGCCGGCGGCCGGGCTGGCTATACAGCGGCGATGATCTGGGTCATCACGCTCGGCGCTGGGTTGTTCTGTCTGCTGGCCAGTCTGTGGGGCTGCGGGCTGGTGCGGCGCTGGCTGTTGAAGCGCGCGGTGCTGGATCGACCGAACGCGCGCTCCAGCCACGACCAGCCGGTGCCGCGCGGCGGTGGGCTGGCGGTGATGGCGCCGCTGACGGTCGTGTGGTTGATCTGGGCGGTGACGTCGCCGATGCCGCTGGAACTCGCTTTGGTGCCGGTGCTGGCGGCGCTGCTGGCGGCGTTCAGCTTCGTCGACGACCTGCGCGGCCTGCCGGCGTGGTCGCGGCTGTTGGCGCAGGCGGTGGCGGTGGCGCCGATGCTGCTGGTCTTGCCGCCGGAGATGGCGCTGTTCCAGGGCCATCTGCCGTTTCCGGTCGACCGGCTGCTGATGGGGCTGGCCTGGCTGTGGTTCATCAACCTGACCAACTTCATGGACGGCATCGACGGCATCACGGCGGTCGAGACCGGGGCTATCGCCATCGGACTGCTGATCTCGCTGGCGCTGATCGGGCTCTACATGGAGGTGCTGGCGCCCTACGCGGCGGCGATCCTCGGCGCCATGCTCGGCTTCCTCTACTGGAACCGGCCGCCGGCGAAGCTGTTCCTGGGCGATGTCGGCTCCATCGGGCTGGGCTACCTGATCGGCTTCCTGTTGATCGCGCTGGCGGCGGCTGGCTACTGGCAGGTGGCGCTGATCCTGCCGCTCTACTACCTGGCCGACGCGACGATCACGCTGGG
Source organism: uncultured Rhodospirillales bacterium (assembly GCA_964627965.1). Taxonomy (GTDB): domain Bacteria; phylum Pseudomonadota; class Alphaproteobacteria; genus JAVKFY01. The sequence continues at coordinate 4,457 of CAZVLI010000238.1, read as the reverse complement.
GCGGCGCGCGCTGAAAGGCGAGAAGGTGTGGCAGGCGCATCGCAGCCACTTCTACCAGCGCGCGGCGTTGGCGATGGGCGGGCACATGCCGGTGCTGCGTGTCGTCGGTTGTCTGAACGTGCTGTTGGTCGCCTGCGCGGCCTACGCGGCGGCCTGCCCGGGCAAGGAATGGCGCGCGCTGCTGTTCGCCGCCGCCGGGGTCGCGGTGGTGCTATGGTATTTCGCCAGCCGGGAGAATCGGACAGCCGATGGCGGATGAGCGCCACGACGACGCCAGGCCGGGGGCGATGAAGCGCCTCTACGTCAACCGCCGCATCGCGACGGTGGCGGTGCACGACGTGGTGATGGCGGCGCTGGCGTTCGAGCTGGCGCTGTACTTGCGCTACTGGACCTATGGCAACCCCCAGCCCTTCCTCTACCAGTGGGAAGGCACGCTGATCTTCACCGGCGTCTGC